>CAZSHP010000001.1:0-80190 GCA_964606545.1 uncultured Sulfurovum sp.
TACGCAATGTATTCTTAGGTAAGGCTTTTGTTCCTGTTTTGGGGTAGGTAGTTACAAAAAATAAAAAGCCTATTTTCACAGGTGAAGGGGCTGTTGATATTAGTCAATATTTGGATAAAAAATAATCTTCTTAAAATGCTTAGAAGTTGGAGAAATCTCTCCAACTCCTACCACTCTCCCTAAACATTTAAATATGTCTCTATAATCAGAACCATTAATTATAAGTTATAATTATATTAATTATTTGTTAATATAATGTTTCCCCTTGATTAACTCTATTATATTATAATTCACTTATGAAAGATAAAATTTTTCATAAGTAATTATAAGGAATAACAATGAATCAAAAATTATTTATCTCAACCATAGTAGCTTCTCTCCTAATAGGAAGTGTATCTCTTTTTGGGAGTGAAGTGGTAACTTCACCAAAAAAAGCTGTAGAGTCAGCTCAAACTTCACAAAAAGTATTACATATCCAAAAAAGTATAAACCGTGAAGCAAAAATTCAAAAGAAAAACTTTAAACAAGCATCTAAGGAGATTTTAGATGGTTTAAATAAAACTTTTTTAGCTACAAGAGCTTTAGAAAACGACAAAATAGATAAAGCAAAAAAATCATTACAAGAGTCCATAAAACTTTTTGAAACAGCACTAAAGGCTGAACCAACATTAAAACTTATCTCCATTGCACAAGAGATAAATGTTAATGTTTTTACAGGTGATGCCAAATCTCTTCAATCATATCTCGATACAACAGTTAAGTTACTAGAGAAACATGATACACAAAAAGCGAGAGAGATGCTATTGCCATTGGAAGATGAGATGGTTATTGCAACACAGAGATTACCTATTGATTCTTATTTAGCTTCAACAAAAGAGGCACTTAAATTAGTTGAAGCTAATAAAAAAGATGAAGCGTTATCAATTTTACTTACAGGTCTAAGTCTAATGGAGATAGATACTGTAATTATACCAATCCCTTTGATGGTGGCAGAGGATTTAATTATAGATGCTTCGCTACTAGATAAGTCTAAAAAAGAGGAGGCTCAAAAGTTATTAACTATGGCACAAGAGGAGTTAGAAAAAGCTCTATTATTAGGCTATACACAAAAACATGCACCTGAATATAAAGCACTATCCGAAGGTATTGCAGATATTAAGAGAGAGATTAAAGGTAAAAACATAGTAGAAAAACTCTATGATAAATTAAAAGATAACTTTCATGAACTACTAAGTAAGAGTAGAGAAGATATTGTTAAGCAGAAAGCCAAAAAAAAGATTCATGCTTATGAAAATAGAGAGGCAAAAAAGGCATTAGAGGAGTCCTCAAAATTTGCTAAAGATGCAAAATCTGATGAGAATAAAACCGTAAAGCAAAGGTAAATTAAAAAAAGGATAAAAAATGTGGAATCATAAGAGTGTTCTATTGAATGTAGATGATAGACTTTTAAATAAGCTAAAAAAATATAGTAAAATTGGAGGAGTTCTATTTCTAATCTTAGGACTTATTGGAATTATTTTTCCCTCTTTTATGACCTTTAGTACAGTAGTATTTATCTCATACTTAATGCTTTTTGCAGGATTAAGCTCATGTTTGATGACATGGGTAACTAATAGAGAGGATTGGGCTGGTTGGCTAAAGAGTTTTCTTTTAGTAGGAGTCTCCCTCTTGATGCTCTTCTATCCGCTACAAGGAGTGGCAACATTAGGATTACTTTTTAGTATCTATTTTTTTATAGATGCGTTTGCTGGTTTTGGACTAGCATTTTCAGCCCAAGAAGATAAACATAAATGGCTTTGGATGCTCAATGCCCTAATCTCACTAGTTTTGGCTATTATATTTATGCTTGGTTGGCCTTTTAGTTCCATTTTGATGGTTGGTTTTTTTATTGGTATGAGTCTCTTTTTTGATGGTATAGCTCTGCTAATGGGTGCTAGTATATTGGGAAAATTGAATAATGATATACTCTAATAAGAAGAGAGCTTTTGGTCTTGGAAGTGCTATTCTCTTAGGAATTGGCTCTATGGTAGGAGCAGGTATTTTTGTTCTACTAGGTGAAGCTGGTGCTATTGCTGGAAATTTAGTTTGGATTTCTTTTATATTTGGAGGAATTATAGCTCTACTTAGTGGTTACTCTTTGGCAAAATTAGCTTCTATTTATCCTAGTCGAGGTGGAATCGTAGAGTATTTAGTTCAATCTTATGGAGAGGGAATTTTTTCAGGTTCTCTATCCATCCTCTTTTATCTTTCAGCTATGGTAGCTATTGCAATGGTAGCAAAAACATTTGGAACTTACGCCTCCATGATGACAGGAAATGATATTTCTATATGGACTAATATCTATGCTATAGGTATCTTATTGATTTTTATGCTAATAAATTTGGCAGGGAGTTCTCTTATTGCTCGTAGTGAAAATATCATTGTATTGATTAAACTTACTATTTTAATTATATTTACTCTAGTAGTCTTTTTATACATTAAACCTGAATTACTTTCACTCAAAGATGCACCTCCTGTTATGAATATTTTCTCTTCTATAGCCTTGACATTTTTTGCTTTTGAGGGGTTTAGAGTCATAACTAACACAGCTGAAGATATGGATAATCCTCAAACAACAATGCTCAAAGCTATGATAATATCTATTAGTTTAGTAATGTTGCTCTATGTAGCTGTAACCTTTGCTGTTTTTGGAAATCTCTCTCTATCTAAAATTATAGAGGCACAAGATTATGCACTAGCAGAAGCAGCTAAACCAGCCTTTGGTCAAATGGGGTTTACGATTATGGCAATCGCGGCACTCATCTCTACAGCCTCCTCTATTAATGCTAATCTATATGCTATAACAAATGTTACATATCAAATGGCAAAAAATGGTGAGTTACCAAAAGTCTATAAGCGTAATATTTGGCATAGTAGTGAAGGGCTTATTGTTAGTACTTTTATTTTGATTATTTTTGTGCTATTTTTAAAACTTAACGAGATTGCTGCAATAGGGTCAATATCTATTCTATTTGTTCATGCTTTTGTTCATATTGGACATCTATTTAAAATAAAAGAGAGTGGTGCATCCAAGAGTTTAGTTATATTGTCTATTCTGACCATTATAGTAGCTATTATTTTGGCATTAGATTATACTCACAAACATATTCCCAATGTAGGTTATTTCATAATAGGTGGATTTATTTTATCATTTATTATTGAAGTTAGCTTGAGATTAATAAGTAAACGAATTATCTCTAAGCAGATATAAAAAAATAGGAGAAAATATGAAACGAATAATAGAATCCATAATGTTTGGTTTTAGAGAAATTTTTGGATGGCATATCATGAAATATGCACTAGTTACAGGAGTATTTGTTATAGGAGTTTGGATAGGTTTTGGCTTTTTATTTTGGGATACCTTAAATAGTATGAGTATGAAGCTAATTGGTTTTCTCCCTTTAGATATGATGATTTCTGACGGAACTTGGATGATGTCTACCTTTATTTGGCTTATTATGGTTCTTTTGACTTTTGCCTTTGTCTATATATTTTTAGGGAATTTTATCTTAACAAAAATTTCCAAAGAGAAGTATGGATTTTTTTCTCTACAGCTAATGTTAGGAAGTGCTTTATTTTGGATACTTATTTGGTGGATGAATAGTAGATTGATTCATGAAGAGGTTGTATCCTTCTTAGAAAGTTTACCCTATACAACTGTGGAGCATGGGTTAGCTTATCTTTTCACGATATATACTATTTATAATATTATTGTGATTTTTATGTTATTTATGGTAAACATCTTTAATAAACCATTAATTAAACACTTATCAACAAAACACTATGATGGAGAGTTGAAACAACACCATACACTACAAGCCTTTGGATATACATTGAAAGATACAATGCTATTTGTTATCATCTCACTGTTAGCCTTCCCTGTACTTTTTATTCCTATTCTCAATTTTATTACACAAGTTGGATTATGGATGTGGTTATTTAAAGATACCTTACAATATAACACAGCATCACTAGTATTTGAAGAGGTTAAAATGGAAAAACTTAAAAAGTATCAAAAGGATATTTGGTTGATAAGTTTTGTTACTGTGCTTTTTAACTTTGTTCCAATTTTTAATATTTTAGCCCCATTCTTTGGAGAGATAAGCATGTTTCACTATTGGAAAAGAGTTCAAAAATAGAAGAACAGAGTTTTTAGTTAAAGATTCTTACGATATTTCGCAAAACTAATTTAGTATGAACCTTGCTGAGTCGGATGTTATCTTTAACTTTATCAAAGTGTGAAACTCTAGTCCCTTTTGGTGGATAGTATACCTCTATATCTACCCCTTTTATCTCTCTTTTTGACCACATATGTCTGACCAAAACCTCTATCTCAAAATCATAACGACTATGTGTTAGGTTTAGTTCCAAGATTGAGAGAGGATATGCTCTAAAACCACTCTGTGTATCTCTAAGCCATTTTCCACTCTCTACAAAAATCCAAAAGTTACTAAATACTCTTCCAAATTTGGATGAGTTTGGTACATCCTCTCTAAATTTTCTCTCTCCTATAACTATATTTTCATCTTTTAATAGAGGAAGTAGATGTTCTATCTCTCTTGGATAGTGTTGTCCATCACCATCTATAGTTATGATATATTTAGACTCTCTCTCCTTTGCCTCTCTTGCTCCTGTTAATATAGCCTCACCTTTTCCTCTATTGCTTTTGTGTCTAATTATAGTTAGATTTCGGTTTGGCTCTAGTAGAGACTCTACCTCTATATATGAACCATCATCAACAACGATAACAGAGTATCCTAAACTAAGAGTATCTCTTGTGACTCTTCCTATTGTTTTAGGATTATTATATACAGGAATTACAACTGATAGAGATTTCATGGATATATACCTTTAAATTTTTAATCTATTATAGCTATAATAGATTAATTTTATTAGAAGGTAAACTTATGCAACTTACAACAGAGCAACTAGAATCATTTAACACTAATGGATTTTTGATAATACGGAATTTTGCCGATGAGAAAAAGTGTGAAGCTATATTAAATATAGCAAAAGTCCATCTACAACATAAAATAGAGCCTATTGAGACAGAGATAGGATATGGAGACAAGAGTAGAGACTATCGTAGAGATGTAGTAGATTATAGCTCAAAGTTAGAGGAGAAAACCCCTACTGTACGGCGTTTGAGACAGGTATATTTTCGAGATATATTATTCAAAGAGTGGATGGAGGATATAGAGATTCGTCCTATTTTAGAACAGGTACTCAATGACCAAGTAGTAATCACTACAGCACACCACAACTCTATTATGACCAAAATGCCATACTCTAGCACAGAGACAAGATGGCATCAAGATAGACGATATTGGCATTTTTCAGATAATAATCTAGTCAGTGTTTGGTTGGCATTGGATGAGGAGCATAGCCAAAATGGTGTTTTAGAATTTATTCCAAAGAGTCATAGGATGAGTTTTAAACCTGAACAGTTTGATGAAAAAGAGTATTTTAGAGAGGATTACTCTAAAAATATGTCACTTATAGAAACAAAGGTCTCAACAACTCTGCAAAGAGGAGATGTTGTACTTTTCCACTCTCTACTACTCCATCGTGCCAATGCAAATATAACTAATAAACCAAAAATTGCATTTGTCTATACGGTCAAAGGTGCATCAACCAAAGCAATTAAGGGAACTCGCTCTTCTGAGTATCCTGAAATTTCTCTCAAACACTCTTGACAATAAAGAAAAGTTCAGTTATAAATGCACTGTAATTAAGTCTGAAAATAGATATTCAGATTTAACGAAATTAATGTATAATTACGGCATTAACCAATTTAACTAATAAAAAGGATAGACAATATGGCAAAATATATTGATTTGACAGGCGACAATTTTGAGGCAACAATTGCAAATGGTGTAACAATGGTAGACTTTTGGGCTCCTTGGTGTGGACCTTGTAGAATGATTGCTCCTGTAATAGAGGAGTTAGCAGTAGACTTTGATGGAAGAGCAACTATAGCAAAGTGTAATACAGATGAGCAACAAGATATTGCTATTAAATATGGTATTCGTTCAATTCCTGCTATTCTTTTCTTTAAAGACGGTAAGCTTGTTGACCAAATGGTTGGTGCTGCCTCAAAAGATGCGTTTGCTACAAGAATCAATGCTCAACTATAACATTTAATGTAACCTAACTTCCCATGCCTAGCAGGGGAGTTCTCTCTTTTCTCAATAAATCTCTATCAAATATTATATTTAGTACTCTTCTAAAAAATATCTAAAGGATAAAAAATGTTAGATTGTGCAATTATTGGTGGTGGTCCAGCAGGGCTAACAGCAGGATTATATACAACTCGTGGTGGACTTAAAAATGTCGTAATGTTTGAGATGGGTATGACAGGTGGACAGATTACTCAAAGCTCGGAAATCGAGAATTATCCAGGATTTTATCAACACGGCAAGACAGGAATGGATTTTATGGATACATGGCAGGAGCAGTGTTTTGATTTTGGTCTTAAACATGAGATGAAAAAGGTAGATAGAGTTGCTAAAACAGGTGAACACTTTACTATATATTTAGAGGGTGGAGAGAGAGTAGAGGCAAAAACTGTTATAGTTGGAACAGGAAGTACTCCAAAACGAACAGGTATAAAGGGAGAAGAGGAGTTATGGGGTAGAGGAGTTAGTACCTGTGCTACATGTGATGGATTTTTTTACAAAGGTAAATCTGTAGCTGTTTTAGGTGGTGGAGATACTGCATTAGAGGAGGCTCATTATCTATCTAATATATGTAAAGAGGTCAACTTAATTCACAGAAGAGATGAATTTAGAGCTTCTCCATCTACGGTAAATAGGATTAGAAAAACAGAAAACATTAATATGATTACTAGTACTATAATAGAAGAGATAGAGGGTGATATGATGGGTGTTACTGGACTTAAACTCAAAAACCTAAAAACAGATGAGGTTTATAACCTAGAAGTACCAGGGGTATTTATCTTTGCGGGACACAATGTAAACAACTCTGTACTAAAAGATAAAAACGGTAAATTTATTTGTGATATGAATGATTGGGGTCAAGTGATTGTTGATTTGAGTATGAAAACTTCTATAAAAGGACTCTATGCTGTTGGTGATATGAGAGTAGAGGCTCCAAAACAAGTTGTTTCTGCTGCTGGTGACGGAGCAGTTGCTGCATTACAAGTTATTGCATATATTCAGGAACAATCTTAATTCCGACACGATTGTGACACTTTATCTTGATATAATACGGTCATGAGAGACATAATTTTTCCCTCCTATGTTTTGTTATGACTCTTCATATATTTTTATAGCTTCTACTTAATATAAAGTTAACGCATAGCTAATTAGGCCAAGTAGAAGCTTTGTCCACTCTAACCACTACATTATAAAAAATTCTGTATACTTTCACAAAATTCAACGCTAGGATTATCACAATGGCAAAAGTAGGAATATTAGGAAGTACAGGACGAATGGGTGAACACCTTATCAACAATGTATTGGCAGAAGATGGATTGGAGTTGGCTGTTTTACATGTTTTTGATGAGCTAAAAGTAGCTGTACCCGACTCTGTTTTGATTACAAATAGTATGCAGGTTTTTTTGGAGAACTGTGATGTAGTAATTGACTTTTCAGCTCCTGTAGCTACTCAAGAGTTGCTTGAATCTGCACTCAAGAACCCTACACCACTAGTTATAGCAACTACTGGATTTAATTCACATCAAGAGAATCTACTAACAGAAGCATCCAAAGAGATGGCTGTACTATACTCGTCCAATATGTCAGCAGGTATTGCACTACTTAAACAGCTTGTAGAGCAGGTATCAGCCACACTAAAAGATTTTGATATAGAGATAGTAGAGCAACACCATAGACATAAAGTAGACGCACCATCAGGAACAGCCCTAACTCTAGCAGAGTTTGCAGCTAAAGGTAGAGACAAAGATTTAGATGCTGTAAGAATCTCAGGTAGAGATGGACAGATAGGAGCAAGAACAAAAGATGAGATAGCAGTTATGGCTCTAAGAGGTGGAGATATAGTAGGAAGACACACTGTAGGTTTCTATAATGATGGAGAGTTCCTAGAGCTAAACCATACAGCCACAAGTCGAGAGACATTCTCAAAAGGAGCAATCAGAGCAGCAGGATGGATAGTAAACCAAGAGATTGGTTTCTACTCAATAAATGACTGCTTAGGAATCTAACATGACTCCTCACTATCATCACTATTCACCTAAAACTCCCCAAGGAGTTTTATAATGTGTGCTATCGTCGGAGTATTTGGAGCCCAAAATGCCTCTAAGTTAGCCTACTACGCTCTCTTTTCTATGCAACATCGAGGTCAAGAGTCAACGGGAATCTCCTCTGCAAAAGGAGATAGGATTTATCTTATCAAAAAGAGAGGCTTAGTAACAGAAGTTTTTGATGAGAAAGCCTTTTCTATTTTAGAAGGAAATTGTGCTATTGGTCACAACAGATACTCTACGGCTGGAGCAGACTCTGTGCTTGATGCTCAACCTGTATTTGCCAAGTATAAATTGGGTGAAATCTCTGTAGCTCATAATGGAAACTTGGTAAACAAATATGAGGTTAGAAATCAACTCATAGACAATGGTGCAATATTTCAAACAGGAATGGATACTGAAAATATAGTCCACCTCATCGCCAAAAGTCAAAAGAGCAAACTCAAAGCTAGAATCAAAGATATGCTAAGAAGAATAGAGGGTGCATACTGTTTAGCTATTCAGAGTAGAAAAAAGATGTTTGTAATTCGAGACCGTTTTGGTATCCGTCCTCTATCTCTTGGTAAACTCAAAAATGGTGGTTGGATAGTCGCCTCTGAAACATGTGCATTTGATTTGGTAGGAGCTGAATTTATAAGAGATGTAAGACCAGGGGAGATGTTGACCTTTGAAAAGGGCAAAGAGCCAAAATCAGAGCAGATTTTTGAACCAGATTATCACCCTTGTGCATTTGAGTATATCTACATGGCACGACCTGACTCTATTATAGATGGTAAAACTGTATATAATATGAGATTAGAGATGGGAAAAGAGTTAGCAAAAGAGACACCTGCTGATATTGATTTGGTTCTTCCTGTTCCTGACTCTGGTGTAGCTGCAGCAAAAGGGTATGCTGATGGGATGGGTGTCCCTTTTGAGATGGGGATAGTTAGAAATCACTATATAGGCAGAACATTTATCGAACCAACCCAAGAGATTAGAGACCTAAAGGTTAAATTAAAACTCTCTCCTATCAAAGATATGATAAATGGAAAGAGAGTAGCAATAGTAGATGATTCATTAGTAAGAGGTACAACCTCTCGTCAAATAGTAAAAATGCTCAAAGATGCAGGAGCAACAGAGGTGCATATGCGTATAGCAGCTCCTGAAATCAAATACCCTTGTCGTTATGGAATAGACACCCCAACCAAAGAAGAGCTTATATCTACCAAATATAATCCTGAGGAGATAGCTAAGAGAATGGATGCTGACTCTTTGGGATTTTTATCTATAGAGGGGTTAAAGAAGTCTCTTGGAGCTGACCAACAGTACTCTTTGGTCAGTTTCGATGGGAACTATTTTGCAGGAGGAAATGCTGATACTCCATCTTGTGGGAGTAGTGATTGAGAATAGAGGATGATTAAATTCACCTTGGTTTTATATCTTTTGATTTCATTTAATCTCTCGCTGGTCAATAACTCCTGGAAATTTAGAATCAGCTTTTATAGATATAGGTCCTAAAAAGATATTTTTAGAGTCAATAATCAAATTTATTATGATAATAGCAAAAAAAGTACCTGTAATAGTTACAGTAGGCCCCCAATTTGTCCCTTGGACTAATTTATCTCTCTCCTCTATATAGTTATCAAAAAAATCTGTAGGGGGAGGGTTTTCACTTAGTAGAAGTTTGTTTGCATATTTTGATTTGAATATCTTGGTATATATTTTATTGAACTCTGCATGAACCTCTCTATCTTTGGCTATGAACTGCTCCTCTGTCACATCCTCTAATGGAATAGAGGCTGTAGGTGAGTTCTCATCCTCCTCCCTTGTTGATACCCCTTCATCTCTATAATCCCATAGATTCGCTTTTGCACCAAAAGTAAAATCAGGAATGGTGTGAGCTCTGGATATAATTGGTATTTTCAACTCTTTTGCTGCTCTATGTAGAGGATAGTGAGCTGATTTGTTATCAGAAGCATCTATAATAAAATCCATCCCCTTGATAATCTCCTTAGCGTTGTCTTTATCAATTCCTCTATCAAATGTTTCTATTTTGGCAAATGGATTTAAATCTTGAAGTCTCTGTCTACCTGCATCAACTTTTTTCATTCCTATAGTAGAGAGTGTACAGAAGTGTTGTCTATTTATATTACTAAGTTCAAATATATCCATGTCGACTAGAGTAACACTACCCACCCCACCTCTAATAAGCTGTTCAGAGGCTATACCACCTGTACCACCTACACCAATAACTCCAACTTTGGCGTTTTTTAGAAGCTCTTTTTCCCTATCAGTAAAGACCATTGATGACCTAAACCATAAGGATTCATAAAACTCTTCCTCTGTAATATCCATAAACATTCCTTTAATCTTATATTTTATTTATACATATTATACTTAAAATTTATTATATTATTTAAATCTATCCCATCTCATATAGTCATAAACTGTATAATTTCCATCACTATGAATATGGTGAGAAGCCCTAATATTTTTAAAAAAGCTTGGAGTAAATTTAGCAATCTCTATCTCTTGGTACGATGATGGGGTTAGTTTCTCTATTTGAGCTAGAGAGAAGCCCTCTCCATACTCATTGAACCCTTGTCTCTGTCTACTTCGAATAGGAAGAGTATCTGCATTTAGATTTAATCCTCCCCCATTTCTAGCAATAGTACTATCAAAAACTAGAGGATTTTGAGAGTGTGGTTTCCAGTTATTAGATAGAGGATTATCACTATAAAATCCCATAAGAGTTGCACTATAGTCACTATTACCATCAATTGACATATTGCACAGTAGCCACCACCTACTATCATGTTCAAAGATTATACTATCAGTTGCATCTATATCAGAGATAATATCTTGTTGATACTCCCATCTCATTGGATACTCTACACATTTATAGAGTCTAATAGATTTAGATTCACAACTCTCAGGAACCATATATAGCTCATCATTATATTCAAATATAAAAGGGTATGAGAGGTGAAAGGGTTCATCTATAATAGTTCCTAGGACAACATAACTATTATCAATCAGTTCAATAGCTGTTATAGTAGCTTTTGCTTTATCATAATAGTAATCCTCTACAAAACAGACTGTTCTATTATCTCTAGTTATCACAAAAGGGTCAGCAAAATAGCGATTTGGTAGGTTCTTTATCTCTATTCCATTTTTTAATATAGCATGATTCCAATTGGATTTGAGAAAAGCGACTCCCCATCTTCTCTGTTTTTTTAGAATAAGTCGTTTAATGATGGTCGAAATAATAATAGCTTTGGTTTTAAAAATATAATATATTAATTCAAAGATAGTAGGTGTAGTAAATCTAGGCTCTCCTAGAGGTAGAGATAACTTTGGCTTAGGTAGTCTATTGGTTGTAGCATACTCAATAACTATTTTAGATAGATATGGAGTTGCATTACTAAATAGATAGACTCTGTTTTCCGTATAGGAGCGTTGGGTCTGTATAGCTCCTTGTAGTAGTATTTGTGGAGTGTTTGACTCTCTACTCCATAGCTCTATAGAAAATCTACTTGATGGCTCTTTGTGGTAAACTTCCCAAAAAGCTTGAGGGGTTCTATTTTGACTATAGTTAATAGAGATTAGACCATCCTTTGCTATAAATATAAATCTTTTGGGAATCTCTGCATGGGTATTTATAATTAGGTCTAACTCTAATGATTTGATTTTCTCAATATCTTCATATATAGTCTCATCTATATTAAATAATTCTCTCTCTATAGTTACCGTTGGATTTAGTATAGACATTATAAAATACTCTATTTTTGTAATTAGCCTAAAAAAAAATAGTTGAAATCTATCTCTGCTTATATCTCTATCTCTTAGAAAATATAGCTCTATTTGGTCAGATAGAGATAGCTTTTTGATACTCTCATATAGATATTTATTATAACTATTTCTCTCTATCACAATGCCAATCTTTTTCATCGTCTCTCCTTTTTATGTTAACGATTTATGTGTTTATTCATTAAAAATTATACAAAATAAAACAAAATAAAATATTTAAAATGCTATTATAGCGAATTATAAATAATATTTTAAATGATTCTTTAAAAAAAGTAATCATATAATAATTAAATTATAATAAATATTGTAATATACATTATATATCTAATTTTTGTTTAAAGGTTCCACATGCAGAGTAGAAAAACTATAAAAATTGCTATTCATCCTAAGAGGGGAGATGATTCATATTCAGATAAGTGGATTGAGTATTGTCAAAATAACCAAATTGAGTATAAATTGGTTAACTGTTATGAGTCAGATATTATAGAGCAGTTAAAAGATTGCGATGGTCTAATGTGGCATTGGCAACATACAGACTACAAGGCACAGCTTTTTGCTAGACAACTTATACTCTCACTAGAGAGAGCCAATTTTCCAGTATATCCAAATGCTAAAACCTGTTGGCATTTTGATGACAAACTTGGACAAAAATATCTACTAGAGAGTATAGATGCTCCATTAGTTAAGAGTTACGCTTTTTATGATAAGCAGAGTGCTTTGGAGTGGATAGAGCAGACAACACTACCAAAAGTATTTAAACTAAGAAGTGGAGCAGGAGCTTATAATGTAACTCTAATAAAAACCAAAAGAGAAGCCAAAAAATATATCCATAGAGTATTTACCAAAGGTTTCAAATCTAACTATAGTGGAGCTATTTTAAATGATAGGATTTGGCACTTCAAGAGAGACAGGACTCTAAAGAGCTTTTTAAATATAGGTAGAGGTTTGGTTAGATGGATTATTCCCCATAAGATAGCAAACCAACTACCTGTAGAGAGAAATTATCTATATGCACAAGATTTTATTGCTAACTGTGACCATGATATACGAGTATTTATTATAGGTAACCGAGCTGTTACAAAAAAACGCCTAGTTAGAGATGGTGATTTTAGAGCATCGGGTTCTGGCAAAATGAGTTGGGATATAGGAGAGGAGGCAAAAAGATGTATAGAGATAGCTTTTGAGATAACAGATAGGCTCCAAGCTCAATCACTAGCTTTTGATTTTGTTTTGGATGGAGATAAGTACAAGATTGTAGAGACAAGCTACGCTGCATCCCCTAGAGGTTTTCCAAATACTCCAGGGTATTGGAATCGAGATTTGAGTTGGAGTGAGTGTAGATTGAGAGTGGAGTATTTTATGATAGAAGATTTTATAAACCTAATAGAGAGTCGATTGTGAAAAAGACTTATATACTCTTTGTTAGCCCTATACTAGTTGTGGGAGGTACAGAGAGAGTTTTGATTAATATTATGAATAGTCTACCTAGAGAGGAGTATAAAGTAGAGTTAGTTCTATTTGACAGGAGTGGTAGATTTACCAAAAATCTAAAATCAGATATAGTGATATATGATTTGAATATACCATCTATTACAAAAGGTATGCCCTCTCTTTTACAGAAAATCTATCAACTCAAACCCGATATAGTTTTTATAGGTATGGGTTCTTTGAATGTCTCTGTAGCACCTTTTATCCCTATATTTAGGTATCTTTTGCCCTCAACAGCTTGGTTCGCTAGACAATCAAGTATCGCAAGTATCAATAATCAATTTGAGAAATCACCTAGAGTCTTTAATTGGCTCTATCGTATATTTTATAAAAATTATAACAGGGTTATATCACAATCTAACTATATGCAAAATGATTTGATAGATAACTACTCTATGCCAAGAGATAAAAGTGTAGTGATTAATAACCCTATTGATATAGATAAGATAACTATCTTATCAGAGGAGAGGAGTAACTTCTCTTTTGATAGAGAGAAGATAAACATTATCTCTGTAGGTCAGCTTCGTCCCGAAAAACAGCAACATCTTATGTTAAAAGCATTAGCCAAATTAGATAAAGAGTATATATTGATATTTCTAGGTGATGGTGTTGAGCAGGACTCTTTGGAGGCGTTGGCTTTAGAGTTAAATATCCAAGATAGAGTCTATTTTTTAGGTTATCAATCAAATCCATACCCATATATGAGAGAGGCCAATTTACTTCTTTTGTCCTCAAAACATGAGGGGTTTCCAAATGTCGTTTTAGAAGCAAATCTATGTGGTACTCCTGTGGTCTCTTTTGAGTCTCCAGGGGGCGTGGTTGAGATAATAGAGGATGGAATTAATGGCTTTTTGGTCTCTAATCAAGATGTAGGTAGCTTGAGTAATGGGATAGAGATGGTTGTGGAGCATCAGTTTGACTCCAATAGTATAAAAGAGATGATAATTCAGAGATATAGCATGAGTCTAATTATCGATAAGTATCAAAAAATTTTAAAAGAAGGTAGAAATTATGAGTAAAATATTAATAAGAGATATAATAGATATAGATAAAAAAAGTATAGCAATATGTAGCAACACCTCATGGTATATATATAATTTTAGAATGGGACTAATAACAGCACTACAAGCAGATGGTTATAGAGTTGTTCTTATTGCACCAAAAGATGACTACTCAGATAGATTAGAGTCTCTAGGTTGTGAACATTATGATATAGAGATAGATAACAAAGGTACAAATCCTATAGAGGATATGAAGTTAATGTATAGTTTCTATAGACTCTATAGAGAGATAGAACCTGATATGCTTCTAATTTATACTATTAAACCAAATATCTATGGTGGTATAGTCTCAAAGATGCTAAATATACCTACACTAAATGTTATTGCAGGACTTGGTACAGTTTTTTTAAATGAGAACATCTCCTCTAAAATAGCTCGTTGGCTCTACAAAACATCTTTTCGCAATAATAGAGTTCTTTTTGAGAATGAGGATGATTGTGTTGAGTTTCTTGATAAAAAGTTGGTAAAAAAGGAGCAGGTGACTCTCATCCCTGGTTCGGGAATCAATACAGAGAAGTTTCAACCCAAAATAGAAATAGTTAAAAATAGTAATAATATAACCTTTTTATTGATAGCTAGACTAATTAGAGACAAAGGGGTAGTAGAGTATATCGAGGCGATAGAGTCTATTCGTGCAAAATATCCAACTGTAGAGTTTAAGCTATTAGGCTCTTATTATGAGGGAAATCCATCTGCCATATCCGAAGATGAGGTAAATAGATGGGTAGATAAGGGTCTAATCGAATATCTAGGCTATACAGACGCTGTTTTAGAAGAGATTCAAAAGGCAGACTGTATAGTGCTTCCCTCCTATAGAGAGGGTCTATCCCGAGTTTTGCTAGAGGGGGCAAGTATGTCAAAACCAATTATTACCACTAATGTAACGGGCTGTAGAGAGGTGGTTGATGATGGAGTCAATGGTTATTTAGTCCCCGTCAAAGATAGTCTATCTCTAGCCAATGCTATGGAAAAGATGATTGCTCTATCTGCAGATGAGAGAGTTGAGATGGGCAAAAAGGGTAGAGCAAAGGTGATAGAGGAGTTTGATGAGAAGATAGTGATAAAACACTATATGGATGTGATTTCATCATAGATGAGTAGAGATAACTACTTTTTACTTAAATAGTTTGTTATCTCTCTATTTATTCTCTTCTGTAGCTCATCTTCATGTTTTTTGTAAATTCTATTTAGAGTCTTTGCAAAGGAGCTACTGTAGCGTCTCTCTTCAATCTTGAAAATCATGGTATAGGCTCCTTTTTTGGATAGTTCTGAACCTATCCATGGTGATTGGTAGCTAGTATCATATCTATGCTCATCTATTTTGAAATTGTACTCATAATCATCTTCTAAATCTTTGAAGCTTATAATCTCTCTAAACTCTATAGAGTTATAATCAGATATATTCTCATTAGCAGTTACAAAGGCAAATGATAGATTCAGCTCATCTATACTTTTTCTTTTGTTATCTTTGCCACAATAGTAGTAGCTACTAGGTTGAAAATAAAAAGAGCTATTATCATTAGTTTTAATAATATCTAGCTCTATTTGTAACTTTCTATCAGATAAATCTTTGCATCTATCACGCTTGTTACTATATCCATCAAAACAGCTGTTTTTTTCATCCTTTATATCTTTTGGGAAGTTAGCACGAATTATACTAATATGTGATGGTAGAAAAATATTATGGTTTCTATCTCCATCTATATTTTTGTGTACCACTGTTTCACTAGTATAATCCTCTGTAAAACCTGCAATAGTAGAGGAGAGTATCTTCAATCCCTCCTCTACTAACTCTGGAGCAATCTCTGTAACTGTTTTTGCAATCATCGTTGAGACACCTCCTTTGGATACTACCTCTTTTGATACAACTGAGTTTTTGGGTGGAGCAGATAGTTCGCTTACAAATATTTTTGTTTGTGTTTTATTTCCAAAATTAAAAATTGACATAGAGACTCTCCTTTTTATAGTTTGTAGATGGTATTTACCATAAAGTAGTTGATATGTTTATCCATCTTCTGAAATCCTAGACCAAAACCACTATTTTGATTTATCTGAAAGATAAGCTCAATCCCATAACTTAAGCCATCATCAGCATTTTTATTTTTAGCATATCCAGCTTTTGACCTAAATCCCACAGATGAGCTTAGAGGGACGAGATAGGTAGCAAATAGATAGGCTGATGAGAAGTTTTTCTCCTCTTTTGTGTATTGATTTTGCCCCTTGAAAAAGCTCTGTACATAACCAACATCAAACCCCCATCTATCAAGATTCATATAACTATATGAGAGGTGAAGTGCTTGTGTATTTTCATATTTGTCAATATTTTGGTGTACAATTCCACCTGAAACAAAAGAGTTACTATTACCTAGTATCTCTTTTAGAGGGTCTTGTGCAAAAAGAGTTAGAGAGAGAGATAGAATAATTAAGATTTTTTTCAAAATATTCCCTTTTTTATATTATTTTAGCCAAGATAGATTAAGATTTATATTTTTTTTGCTATAAAACTTAAAAAATATTAATAACTCATCTGTATATTATCTATATCACTCCAATTCATACTCTTTTTTTTACCTCTATTTTTTAAGATATGCTCAATATATCTAGCAAATAGGTCAGTTTCTATATTTATCTTAGTTCCTATCTGATAATCTCCAATTAAAGTCTCTCTAAGTGTATGAGGGATAATCGTCAATCGAAAAGAGTCCTCATAAACATCATTGATAGTGAGTGATACACCATCTATAGTTATAGAGCCTTTTGGGATAATATAGGCAATATATTTGGGTTCAACTCTTATAATAAAATCTGTTCCATTCTCTCTAGTGGTGATTTGAACAACCTCTCCTACACAATCGACATGACCTTGGACTATATGTCCCTCAAATCTGTCCGAGAGTTGCATAGCAGGTTCGATATGAACTCTACCTGATATTTTGGACTCATCTATAATAGAACGGGTCTCATCTGCTAATTCCAAATCAAATCCATCACTATTGACCTCTATTACAGTTAGACAGACTCCATTAATAGCTATAGAGTCTCCTATTTTGGCTCTGTGTTTGGATTGAATAGTTAGGATATTGTTTTGGTATCTCTTTACTTTGGCGATTTCTCTTATTAGTCCTGTGAACATACTCTCTCTTTGTTACATATATTTTTTTAATACTTCAGGAATCTCTATTGAACCATCTCTATTTTGGTAGTTTTCCATAATCGCAACCAAAGTCCTACCAACAGCCAAAGCTGAGCCATTTAGTGTATGAACAAGTCTATTCTTTTTCCCATCTCTATATCGTATCTTTGCTCTTCTAGCTTGGAACTCTCTAGTATTTGAGATAGATGAAATCTCTCTATACTTATTTTGTCCAGGTAACCAAACCTCTAGGTCAATAGTAGTTGATGCAGAGAACCCAAGGTCACCACCACAAAGCTCAACAACCCTATGAGGAAGCCCAAGCCTAGTTAGTATATCAGAAGCATTCTCTACCATCATCTCAAATATCTTGTCACTCTCATTTGGATGAGATATAGCTACCATCTCGACTTTGTCGAATTGATGTTGTCTTATCATCCCTCGGGTATCTCGTCCTGCACTCCCTGCCTCTTTTCTAAAACATGGTGTATAACCTGTTAGCAAAATAGGTAATTCACTCTCTTTTAGTATCTCATCATTATATAGATTGGTTAGTGGAACTTCGGCTGTTGGTATGAGGTATAGATTCTCTCCATCTATCTTAAACAAATCATCACCAAACTTTGGTAGTTGCCCTGTCCCTTGTAGCATAGTAGCATTGTTGATAAAAGGCACACAAACCTCCTCAAACCCTCTCTCTCGGTTAACATCCAAAAAGAAGTTTATCAAAGCTCTCTCTAATCTAGCTGCATCACCTCTAAGTACAGAAAAACGACTCTTGGCAAGTTTCACACCCCTCTCAAAATCTATCCACCCATTTATCTCTGCTAATGCCCAATGCTCTTTTGGCTCAAAATCAAACTCTCTAGGAGTCAGAACTCTTCTAAGCTCTACATTATCCTCCTCATCTACTCCCACTGGAACAGAGTCATCAGGTAGATTTGGCATAGCCAAAGCGATACTCTGTAGTGCATTATTTGCCTCATTTGCTGTAGTTTGAAGTGTAGCTATTAGTTTTTTGTTTGTAGCGACTCTCTCTTTTAGCTCTGAGATATCCCTTTTCTCACGCATATACTCACCAAAGAGTTTAGACATTCTATTTTGGTCTGCTTTTGCCTCTTCTAGTTTGGCATTTGCCTCTTTTAGATTTGCAAAGAGCATTTTTAGATTTGCCAATGTCTCACCATCAACACCCTTTTTTGAGAGTTTTGCAGATGCTTCGCCGAAGTTTTTTTGTAGATATTTTAAATCAATCATAATATATATCACCTAAAGAAATTTTTTTGGCAATTATATCAAGTTTCTTACCAACTTATCTAAAATCCTCTTGCCCATAGCTAAGGCTATGGGATTTAAGCTATATTTTAATAGCTAAAGCTCACATAGAGACTTATCTCGACAATTGAGCATACTCTTCTGTCCATCTCTTAGATACTCATCAACCTCTACAGCACACTCTCGACCTTCATGAATTGCCCAAACTACAAGCGATTGACCTCTACGGCTATCACCTGCACTAAAGACACCCTCTACAGAGGTAGCAAACCCTGTAGTTTTAATATTACTTCTCTCATCAGTCTCTAGTGAAATCTCTTTGATTACATCATCCTGCAAAGGTCCGAGGAATCCCATAGCCAAAAGAACCAAATCGGCTTTTAGAACAAACTCGCTCCCCTCTATCTCTTTGAATCCTCTACCTTCCCACTCTATATAGACACAATTGATGCCTGTCACTTTGCCCTCATCATCCTTAATAAATGATTTTGATAGTACATTAAAATCCATCTTGAAATCAGTAGTGCTACCCTCTGCTTGGGATGTTGAGAGTCTAAATAACCTTGGGTAGGTAGGCCAAGGCATATCATCTGTTCTCTCTAGTGGAGATTTTGGCATAAGCTCAATCTGTGTTACACTCTTTGCTCCTTGACGGATTGAGTTTCCTACACAGTCGCTCCCTGTATCTCCACCACCGATAACTACTACATGCTTGTCTGTAGCTAATATCTCATCATCAACAGAGAACTCTTCTCCCTCCACTCTACTATTTGATTGGGATAGAAACTCCATTGCAAAATAAATCCCTTTTGCATCTCTGTTTTCTATCGGTAAGTCTCTAGGGTTTCCTGCTCCTGTTGTAATAACTACTGCATCATAGGTCTCTTGTAGAACTTTGATAGGTAGAGTTACACCAACATTGGCATTTGGTATAAATCTTACACCCTCCTCGCTCATAAGGTCAACTCGTCTCTGGACTACTTTTTGTTTATCTAGTTTGAAATTTGGAATTCCATAACGCACCAATCCACCGATTCGTGAATCCTTCTCATAGACACTTACCATATGACCTGCTTTGTTTAGCTGATTAGCTACAGCTAAACCTGCTGGCCCACTCCCAACTATAGCAACTGTTTTACCCGATTTTACAGCAGGAATTTGAGGTCTCATCCACCCCTCTTTGTATGCTTTTTCAATAATAGAGTACTCTATATTTTTAATCCCCACAGCTGTCTCATTCATACCCAATACACATGCACTCTCACAAGTAGCAGGACAAACCCGACCTGTAAACTCGGGGAAGTTATTTGTACTCATTAGTGTTCTAAATGCGTAGTACCATTGACCTCTATATACTTGGTCATTAAACTGTGGAATTAGATTTCCTACAGGACAACCATAATTACTATGACAAAATGGCACACCACAATCCATACATCTAGCACTCTGCTCCTCCATCTCATCTTGAGTTAGAGGAGTTGTGAACTCATTGTAGTGCTTTACTCTCTCTTCTACTGGAGCAAGAGTGAAATTTTTTCTCTCATACTCTTTAAATCCTGTTACTTTACCCATCTTACTGCTCCTCTCCTTCAAGCTCTAGTTCTCTCTCTTCTTTAGCCTCTTTGGTCTGCAAAACTCGTTTGTAGTCTCGTGGCATTACCTTTATAAACTTCTCTTTGCTATTTTCCCAATCATTTAGAATTGCATCTGCCTCTTTTGAACCTGTATACTTAACATAATTCTCTATCATAGTTCTTACCTCATTGGAGTCCACCTCTGTCTCTATTCTATCTAGGTCAACCATTCCTCTATTGATTCGCTGTGAGAACTCATCATCTTTGTCATATACATAAGCGATTCCTCCACTCATACCTGCTGCAAAGTTTTTACCAATCTCACCCAATATAACAACTCGTCCACCAGTCATATACTCACAACCGTGGTCACCAACAGCACCAACAACAACATGAACTCCAGAGTTTCTTACACAGAATCTCTCACCTGCAAATCCATATATATAAGCCTCTCCACTAGTCGCTCCATAGAATGCAACATTTCCAAGAATTACAGTCTCATTTGCATTAAATGTAGAATTTACAGGTGGATATAGAATCAACTTACCACCACATAGACCTTTACCAAAATAGTCATTAGCATCACCCTCTAGCTCAAAAGTGATTCCAGAGTTTACAAATGCTCCAAAGCTCTGACCACCTGTACCATTCGCTTTTACATAAATTGTATCCTCTAACAGACCATCTTCACCATGTTTTCTAGTCATCTCTGCTGATAGCATAGTTCCAACTGTTCGGTTTATATTTCGTAGTCTTATCTCTGTTTTGGTTGGAGTTTTGTTATCTATAGCATCTCTCATCGTCTCAATCAACCCATTATCCAAAGCAGCGTCTATTCCATGGTCTTGTTCAATAGTTTTATACTTACTATCCTCTTCTCTTACATACATTCTGTAGAGTAGTTTCTCTAGGTGTAGATGTTTTGCTTTCCAGTGTGTTACACCCTCTCTCGCTTTTAGCTTATCAACTCTACCTACCATCTCGTTGATAGTTCTAAATCCAAGCTCTGCCATAATCTCTCTAAGCTCCATAGCCAAGAATTTTACGAAATTCACTACATGTTCAGGCTTACCAGTATATTTACCTCTTAGCTCTTTATCTTGTGTAGCAATCCCTACAGGACAGGTGTTTAGGTGACACTTACGCATCATTATACACCCCTCTACAATTAGAGCAGAGGTAGCAACACCCCACTCCTCTGCACCTAGAAGTGTAGCAATAGCCACATCTCTCCCTGAACGGAGTTGTCCATCTGTTTGGAGTGTAATTCTACCTCTTAGACCATTTTTTACCAAAGTTTGGTGAGTCTCAGAGAGTCCAAGCTCCCATGGAAGCCCTGCATGTTTAATAGAGGTCTGAGGAGATGCACCTGTACCACCATCAAATCCTGAAATCAAAATCACATCAGAGTAGGCTTTGGCTACACCTGCTGCGATTGTTCCTACACCCACTTCTGATACTAGCTTGGTATTGATTCTAGCATTTACATTTGAGTTTTTGAGGTCATGAATTAGCTGTTTTAAATCCTCAATACTATAAATATCATGATGAGGTGGTGGCGAGATAAGTCCAACCCCTGGGGTTGAGTGTCTTGTAGCACCGATAATCTCATCTACTTTATGCCCTGGTAACTGACCACCCTCACCTGGTTTTGCACCTTGGGCTAGTTTTATCTGTAGCTCTTCGGCATTGACTAGATAGTTAGCTGTTACACCAAATCTCCCAGAGGCTACCTGTTTGATTTTTGAGTTTTTATTGGTTCCAAATCTTCTAAAATCCTCTCCACCTTCACCTGTATTACTCTTAGCCCCGATACTATTCATCGCAATTGCTAGAGTCTCATGAGCCTCTTTTGAGATAGAACCATAACTCATAGCACCTGTAGCAAATCTCTTCATAATATTCTCAATTGGCTCAACCTCATCTATATCTATAGGGTGTTGACCTCTAAAATCAAGCAGACCTCTTAGAGTAATATAGTCCTCATTTACAGAATCAACTGTTTTGGTATACTGTTTAAATATCCCATAGTTGTCCTTTTTGGTTGCCTGTTGCAACAAAAAGATATTTTCAGGTGAGAGTAGATGGCTCTCCCCCTTTTTACGATAAGCATACTGTCCACCTACACCTAAACCATTTGACTCAACTATCTGTTTAGGATATGCAAGTTCATGACAAAGTAGAGTCTCCTGCTCCAAAGTATCTATCTCAATTCCCCCAATTCTCGAAGGTGTTCCAGTAAAGTACTCCTCTACCAACTTGTCACCAAGACCAACAGCCTCAAATATCTGCGCCCCTGTATATGAACGGATAGTCGAGATTCCCATCTTTGACATGATTTTAAAAATACCCTTGCCAACAGCTGTAATATAGTTTGCTACAGCCTCCTCTTGGGTTAAATCCTCTCGGATTAAGTTTCTACTTCTCATATCCTCAATAGTCTCAAATGCCAAGAATGGATTGATAGCATTTGCTCCAAACCCAATAAGTGTCGCAAAGTGGTGAATCTCTCTAGGTTCAGCAGACTCAATCACTAATCCACAACTAGTTCTTGTTCCCTCTTTGATGAGATGTTGATGTACAGCAGATGTTGCCAAGAGTGTTGGAATAGGGGCTAACTTCTCATCAACACCTCTAGTTGAGAGTATAATAACCTCATAACCCTCCTCTACAGCATTGGATGCCTCTTTTTTTACTCTCTCTATAGCATCTCTCATATCCCCTTTTTTCTCTGCATCAAAGAGGATACTTATACATTTAGCTCTAAAGTTAAACTCACTAATACCTTTTAGCTTTGCCATCTGTTCATTATCTAAAATTGGAGTTTTTAGCTTAATAAAGTTCCTATCCTCATCTACCTCTTGGAATAGATTTCCTTGTGAACCGATATAGGAGGTTAGAGACATAACAGACTCTTCACGAATAGGGTCAATTGGTGGATTTGTCACCTGTGCAAAGAGTTGATGAAAATAGTTATATAGATTAATTGAACGGTGAGATAGAACAGCCAATGCTGCATCATTACCCATAGAGCCAGTAGCCTCATAAGCATCATTTGCCATTGGCGTAATAACTGTCTTTAAATCCTCTATAGTATAACCATAACATTTTTGTCTCTGCTTGACTGTCTCATGATTTGGTTGCCAAATCTCAATATTTAGTGGCAAATCATCTAGGTTTATCTTCTGCTTCTCTATCCACTCTTTGTATGGGTGAGCTGTTGCCATCTGCTCTTTTATCTCACTATCAGGGATTATTCTACCCTGCTCCAAATCAGCCAAAAACATTTTACCAGGTTGCAGACGACCCTTCATTACTATATCTTCACTTGGAAACTCCAAAGCACCCTGCTCTGACCCCATAATCAAGATATTATCTTTGGTTAGAGAGTATCGTGAAGGTCTAAGTCCATTTCTATCAAGTGTAGCACCAACAACTTTACCATCAGTAAATGCCACAGATGCAGGCCCATCCCAAGGCTCCATAAATGTAGCATGGTACTCATAAAATGCCTGTCTCTCCTCACTCATCTCCTCATCTCTCCAAGCCTCTGGAATCATCATAGTCATAACATGAGGAAGAGAGCGACCAGCGAGAGTGAGAAGCTCAATTACATTGTCAAGTACAGAGCTATCACTACCTTTTCTCTCATTAATCAAAAATGGATAGATTTTATCAAGCTCATCATCTGTAAATAGCTTTGAACGGAGTAGAGACTGTCTAGCTCTCATCCAATTGATGTTACCCTTTAGAGTATTTATCTCACCATTGTGAGCAATATATCTAAATGGTTGAGCTAGAGACCATGAGGGAAATGTATTGGTAGAGAATCTACTATGAACTAGAGCAATAGCTGACTCATAATCCTCCTCCTCTAAATCAGGAAAATAGAGAGGTAGTTGCTCTGTAATTAACTGACCTTTGTATGAGATAGTCTTGCTAGACATAGATGGCATATAGAAATACCCTGTACCTCTAATTGGTGAAGCAGTTACTCTAGCCTGTGCATATTTTCGTATAACAAAAAGCTTTCTCTCGAATGTCTCAGTGTCAATATCATCAGCTTTTTTAATAAAAACCTGTTTTACAATTGGTTCTGTAGCTTTTACACTCTCTCCCAATGATTCATTAACTGTTGGTACTTTTCTCCAACCCAGACACTCTTGACCAAGCTCTTCTATACACTGCTCTACTATACTTTGGGTCTCACTATATGCTGCTGGTTCTCGTGGAACAAATACAACTCCAACGCCATATGAGCCAAACTCTGGCAAATCTATATTGCTACTTTTCTTCACAACTCTTCGCAAGAACTTGTCAGGCATCTGTGTCAAGATACCTGCACCATCACCAGAATTCTTCTCGGCTCCCACAGCCCCTCTATGTTCTAAGTTTGCTAAAAGCTCCAAACCTTTTGCTACAATATTGTGTGACTGCTCACCTTTGAGATGGGCTACAAATCCCACACCACAGGCATCGTGTTCAAACTCTGGGTCATATAGACCCTCTTTGCATGGATAGCATTTTAGTTTCATTTACTATATTCTCCTATTTATTTTTTTAAAAAAATGGTTATTTTTTGTTTAGCCATAATAGCGAAAAGAGATTATAATTTAATTAATCAAAAATATAATTTTCTTGACCTATATTAATGTTTTTGTAACTTATAATATATATAATGATGAAAAATAATAATTAGGAGAAAAAATGTCCGATATAACAAAAACTGAACTAGAGGTGATGGGAGCAACAGTTCCTTTTTTCACATATAGAGTAGAAGAGACTCAATATTATGAGTTTGATACATCAAAATGTGGGCCACCAGACCCAATGGTAAATGCTATGGCAGGACTCAAACTGATTGATGCGCCAAACAAAGTATTAGTAATGATAAATCACAAATTTCCTGGTGGACTTATCTCTAAAATTGGTGAAAACTATAGCCACTCAAAAGAGGAGTTGGCTGATGGTCGTGTCAAAATAGTATTCTCTTATAAGACAGGAGAGAGTGAAAAAGCTGACCTAACACAGAACAGCTGTCACGGGTAGCCGATAATGTTTGCCATAACTAAGGATTTTGCACCACCACTAAAACTCGTCTCACCATACTTCAAGATAGGAGTAACATTTTATCTAATAGCAATGGTGAGCCTACTAGCTTTTTCGGCAACATTTAGCTATCAAGAGATGGCAATAGCAGGGTGGATTCACCTCTTTTTGCTCGGATTTGTAATGGTCATTATCTTTGGAGCAATGGCACAGCTTATTCCTGTGGTACTAGAGGTTGGTCATGCTGTAGTTGATTTATATTATGTTATTCTACCTCTACTTGGGATAGGTACTATTATAATGGTCATTGGATTTTGGGTACAACCTGCCCTACTCTCTTATGGTGGACTACTTGTTCTAAGCTCTATGATTATATTTGCGATTGAAGCCTTTGCAACGCTTAAAAAAGCAGAGATTGATACTTTAACCGTCAAAACTGTAGCTATTAGTAATAGCTATCTTCTGCTTGGTATCATTACAGGGTTTGTAATAGCCTTGGGTCTAAGTGGTGCTATATCTGTAGATGTTGAAACCATGCTAAAAGCCCATGTATATGCTGTTCTTGGAGGGTTTGTCCTTCTGACAATTATGGGACTCTCATTGACTCTAATACCTATGTTTTCACTAGCACATGGTTTTGATGAGACACCTATAAAACGAGGCTTCAATCTAGTCGCTATCGGAGTAGGTATAGTGTTTATTGGTGCATTGATGAGCATGAGTATAATTCAATGGCTTGGATATATGACTACACTCGTAGGTGTAGGATTCTATATCTACCAGATATATCTCATATTTATACTAACAGTAAGAAAAGAGATGGATGTGTGGGCAAAATCGATGATATTTGGTTTTGGCTCACTACTTCTATCTATATTACTCGGGTTAATCTCTTTTTTATCAAATGAGAATGAGTTTTGGTTACACACCTCTGTATGGTTCTTTATGTTAGGATTTATAGGATTTCTTATTAATGGGCATCTATATAAAATCGTACCTTTTTTAGTATGGTTTGAACGGTTCGCTCCACTAGTAGGAAAAGAGAAAGTACCAATGCTTCATGAGATGTATCCAAAAGAACAGGCAAATATGATGTTTTGGTATAGCTCTATTGGTACAGTTTTGGGTGGTCTAGGATTGCTATTTAAGAGTGATTTCATGTTCAATGCAGGAGCTAGTCTACTATTGATAGGTGCTATATTTCTATATCTCTCTATGTCTAAGATGCTAGGATATGGTAAATAAAAAATGTAGGGTGGTGCATTCATGCCCACCTAAAAGTTATTTAAATATTTAAATGGTGGGCTTAAAAGTACCACCCTACAATCAATAAATAATTAGAAGGAGAAAATATGTGTGAAATAACAAAAGAGCAGGTCTTTGAAGCAACTGCTACAGTAATAGACCCTGAGGTAGGATTTAATCTATATGAGATGGGTTTAATCTATGACGCAATTATCGAAGATAGTTGCAATGTAAAAGTAGTAATGACCCTATCAACTCGTGGTTGTCCTCTTCATCAGATGATTAAAACATGGGTTCAAGAGGCTGTTGAAAAGATAGATGGTGTGGGTATTGTTGAAGTTGATGTAGTTTGGGAACCAGCTTGGAATATCTCTATGGCAGATGACAATGTCAAAAATGCTCTAGGACAAGGAGCTGGTGGGATGATGTTTTAAACATCCCTCCCAAAAATTAGTATCTATAGCTTACAGAGAGTCTAATATCATCAGATTCAATATCAACATCTACAGGTTTTACCCAACCAGTACATCTAATATTTGGTGTATAGTCATGTTGTGCATGAGTATATCTTATCTGTGCAGGTAGATTTTTTTCACCCATTAGATTAAAATTCCAATACGCTTCCATTGCACTACCACGAACAGCAAGTTTAGAGCCAATAGCCGTATCTTCTGCCCAAGTCATTGGTGTCCAAAACTGCGTACCATAATTATACTCAATACCAAACTTACCATCATCTGTAATCATATCAGGAATAGTTGCACCTACCCAATAAGAATAACCTCTCCTCTCCTTATCTGAACCGAGAAGTTGATGTCCACTATCAGGGTCATATAGACTTCGTGCTACAGAAGCAAAAAGAGTTGTACTATCCAAGAAATCATTTATCTCTTCACCCACTCCATCAACTTGTAGAGAGAGAGCTGTTAAGTGTGCTGTACCTGCATCTAATGATAAATTTTTCGCACCATTTGGAAGTTTTGCACCAACTTTAGTACCTGTTCTAGCTCCTTTGGTATCAAAAATCATAGCATGTTGACCCATTAAATTATATTGACCATCATTATATAGAGAAGCAACTGTTACAAAAAAATCAACATTCTCCTCTATATCTCCATCCTCATGAGCAAAAGGTTTATATCCAAAAGCATCATAAGCTGATTCAATACCACCTGCATGAGCTCTACCATAAACAAATTTAATAAATGAACCAGGAACATAATCACCAGTTTTGAGTTTTACCATTGCTGCATCTACTTCCATATTGGTAATATGTGCCAAAGGAGATGCAGGTTCTGGATTATTCTCTCTATGATTAGCCAAGAAACCATCACTAGCTTGTCGTCTACCTATACTAAAGGCATAAGGTTGGTTACTATCATTATAGACAAAATAGGCTCTTCTAACTCTAAATATAGTATCAGATGCTCTTGATGAACCAACCCAACTCTTCATAGGTCCATCATGAGTAAACAGATGTGCTCCCCAAATATAATAGGCAGCTAATTGCCCTTGAAAAGAGAGATTAGGAGTCGGTTT
Organism: uncultured Sulfurovum sp.; assembly: GCA_964606545.1. Taxonomy (GTDB): domain Bacteria; phylum Campylobacterota; class Campylobacteria; order Campylobacterales; family Sulfurovaceae; genus UBA1140. Next base: position 28,420 of record CAZSHP010000001.1, read on the forward strand.
TGATTTCATATTGAGTAGAAGTCTACTTGTAAAGAGTGCATCATTTTTTGCTTCACTTCCTGACCAATTATTACCTTTGTATTTGTAATCGTTATATTTATAATTTATATTGTCAACAGAATTTCTAAAATCCATACCAAATTTAATATTATCAAAAGCATCATGTGCCTTTACCTCATTAAGCTTCTTATTTAACTTTTTAACTTTTTTAGTAAGTTTTTTGATTTTTTTTTCTAAATCAGCATTATCACTTGTACTCTTACTCTGTGTTGATTGTGCTACTTGTGTTCCTTGCATTCCCTCCAGTGCTGTAATTCTAGCCTTTAGACTATCTAGTTCTGATAGAGTTGCATCACTCTGCTCAAATGAAGTAAACTCCCCGCCTGCCATACTTATAGTTAATATAACAACTGTGGATAATATAATTTTTTTCATATATGCTCCTAATTATCGATTGTAGATTTTGGCTCTATTGTAGCAGAGATAAGATTATATTTATATTAGTCTACCTTATTAATATAATAAGATATATTAATATTTGTTATTGTGTCTTTTTATTATAAATATTAATTATAATAAATATTGCTTTATAGAATATTTCTTTACTATAGTTATAAATTATTTTATTTTATATAAACATAAAGAAAAGAGAGAAGTTTTGAAGTTCCAAGAGATAGAACTCCAAAGTGGATTAAAGATTAGAATCTATATCGTATATAAGCTCTAATATCTTGAGCCTCTTCAACAATCTGTCCAGACATAGATTGCATCATTGGGTCACCTGCAGCAGCACCTGCTTTGATGTCAGAAATCTTCATAGGATTACCATCATCTCCAAAAAAGGCATTACTACCTGAATAGTCATAATTAATCTTTGTATATCTGATTTGGGCATCTAAACTTTTGGTCAATGGTTGAGTATAGTACGCCTCTATAGCATCACCACGAACTGCCAATTTAGAACCTACCATAGTATCTTCTGCATAGGTAAAGCTTCTCCAGTATTGGCTACCATGATTATACTCAACCCCAAATTTACCACCCAAAAAACTTACAGGAACTTGCGCTCCTACCCAATAAGAGTCTCCCCTCTCATCATCAGCCGAACCAAGCATTGTCTTACCTGTATCTGGTTGAGTCTCACTAACAGCATAACTAGCAAAAAGTTTAGTCTCATATAGAAATTCTGCATCCATATCATCACTTAACCCATCAAGCATAACAGAGATAACTCCACCAACTTGGTCACCTTTGCTTGATAGTCCAGGGATTAATCCATTAGCTCCCATATCCATACCTGGTAGATTAAATGCTTTAAATAGATTTGTTTTAACTTTTATCTGCCCATTGTCATATGGAACAAAAATAAATCCTGCCAATCTAATATCATCCATCTTGGTGCTACTATCCCCTGTATAGCTTGTATCACTAGAGAATCTAGCCTGTGCATTAGTTCCCCCCTGTCCTGCACAGATTTTAAATGACATACCAGATACTCCTGTTAACTCTTCTAGTTTAAATAGAGCAGAACCACCATCAAACTCAACATCTATATTGTGTCCAAGTGGTGATTGAGGTCGGTCATCTTCTCTTAGATGAGAGAGAAAACCTGTAGTTGATGGTCTTCTCCCCAAACTAGCAGTCCAAGGAATACCTGTTCCTAAAAAGTCTTTGCCGAGGTATAACCAATAGGCTTGTCTTAATTTAATAGTATCATCTGTCAAAGACTCATTGGTAATCCAATCAAACTGGTCATAGCCTCTACCTCGACCATTCCCCATATCTGCACCATAAGCTTTGTTATAACCTAGTTGACCTTTGAAAATAACATTTGAGGCTGGACTATATGCCATATTTAACCAAAGTCTATTTGAAAATAGGTCATTGTTCTCTTTGGTTGTACCATCAGCCATTTTATACTCAATATTATCAAGAGCTGTTCGTAAATCTACACTCCATTTTATATTGTCTTTTGAGTCATGTGCCTTGACAGCATTGATTTTTTTAGTCAATCTCTTTATTTTTTTTAGTAGTTTAGAATTCTCTTTATCACCTTTACTTTGAGAGGGTTGTTTTGAAGCCTCTTGTAGCACAGAAATATCTGCCTTTAGAGCCTCAATCTCTGCTCGCAAACTCTCATCATAACTACTATCCATATTCGCCAAATCACCACCTGCCATCAAGACAGTAGCTGTAACAATAGAAATACCTAATATCTTTTTCACTTTTTCTCCTTTAAACTTAAAAAGTTAAATAAAGTATAAACTATAATTATTGATTATCAACTTAAATCATAAGAAATATTTTTATATTTTATTATAATAAGAAATAATGAAAATAAGATATATTTTATGTAAATAGAATTTATTAGCTTAATAATTCAAATTTAACCATTTTTTTTCGAAAATTATTAGTTAAGATTATAAATAGTTGTGATAATTTCATTTTATTTTTATAGAGTTTATTTATGAAAAGAGAAAAAAAGTAACATATATTTTCCATAGAAAATATATAAGAGAGAAGATTATCTGTTCTGCTCTCATTTAGAGAGCAACTACCTCGAGCTTTTTAGATATTTGGAACATTTCCAGAATCACTTGCATACTTATAGACAAAATCATAGATATGTGGTAGAATCTTTTCCCCTACTGTATTCCCCTTGCATATCTTTTTTATCTCACCACTCAATGCTCCTGCATCATAAATCTCTTCCCATTTATCTTGAGTATGTTTACCTGCAAAGGCAGAACCTGATATACCACATTTCTTTTTTAGCATTTTAACATATAGCTCTTTGCCTTTTGTTACATCAGCCGATAGAGTGGTACTTGAGAGAGTCATGCCTAAAAGGGCAAACATAATTAATTTTGTAATCTTTTTCAATTCTTATCCTTTGCAACTGTTTGCAACACATTATAGTTTTAAATTGTGTAAATATTGTGAATAACAGTTTTATAAAAACAGAGAGCAACACTATTGTTAATAAATTTTAAAGAAGAGTAGTATAAGAGAGTAGTATAGACTCCCATAAATGGGAGTTTAAAGGTTTGTTATAGCTTGTAAGACGACTTAACAGCTAGGAACATTTCCTGAATCACTCGCAAACTCTTTTGAGAAGTCATAGATAAAAGGGATAAATTTCTCTTTGATAGATACACCTTCACCACAGATTTTAGCAATCTCTTCACCCATCTTCTTAGCTTCGTTAATCTCATCCCACTCATCTTGAGTATGCTTTGCAGCGAATTTTGCACCAGTCATCTTACAAGGAGCTTTAAGCTTTTTTTGATATAGTTTTTGACCTTTAGCTGCATCTCCTGCTGTTGCTGTTGTTGTCATTACTGCCATACCTAAAATCGCCGCTAGAGCTAGTTTTGAAAAATTTGTCATTTAAATCCTTTATATTTTTGATAATCGCAGTATAAAACATTTTTGTGTAATTATTGTGATAAAAAAGCTATTTTTATCAAAAAAATGGATAATTATCATAAGGTTAGCTTACGAGTGAAATCAATACTCCCTCTATTAATTTATCTATATCTCCATCTAAAATAGCATCTACATTAGAGAATGGCTGATTACTTCGAGTATCTTTTATCTGCTGATAGGGAGCCAATACATAGGAACGAATCTGATGTCCCCAACCTATTGCACTCTTCTCTACTCCATCAATTATAGCCTGTTTTTTTTCCATTTCATACTCATATAGTCTTGATTTTAACATCTTCATAGCTGTTGCTCTATTTTTGTGTTGACTCCTATCATTTTGACACTGTACTACAATATTGGTCTCTATATGTGTAATACGAATAGCACTCTCTGTTTTATTAACATGTTGCCCTCCTGCCCCACTTGCTCTATAGGTATCAACTCTTATATCTTTGTCCTCTATCTCTATATCTATATTATCATCAACCTCAGGAGATACCATAACAGAGCTAAATGAGGTGTGTCTTTTAGCATTGGAGTCAAATGGGGAGATACGAACCAAACGATGTATTCCATTTTCTACTTTTAAATATCCATAAGCATTCTCTCCTTTGATAATAAAACTCACATCTTTTATCCCCGCCTCATCTCCTGCTTGATAATCAAGTCCTTCTACTTTGAATCCTCTCCTCTCTGCCCAACGCAGATACATTCTATATAACATACTTGCCCAATCTTGGGACTCTGTTCCTCCTGCACCTGGATGAATAGAGACTATAGCGTTGTTACTGTCATGCTCTCCACTCAACATCATCTGAACCTCTAATGCAGAGATATTTTCACTAAGAGTATCTGCTTCATCATATAGCATCTCTAGTGTCTCCTCATCTCCTTCAGCTTTTGCCATATCAAAAAACTCATTAGCATCAGAGACTAGTGCATTTGCATCTTTATACTTTTTTAGTATTCTGCTCTTTCTAGTTTTTTCTTGAGATATTTTAGAGGCATTTTTTGCATCACTCCAGAAGCTAGGCTCCTGCTCCATAATCTCTATCTCTTTTAATCTATCTTCAATAGTATTGGGTTTAACAATATTCTTTATATTTTCTATTTTTATAGTAAGTGTTTTTAATAGTTCACTATATTCATAAGCATCCATTTTATTAGTCCATTTATTAAATTATCTGCTATTTTATCTAAATAACTTTTGATTCTTATCAATGCTTACTCTAATTATACTTTGTTATAATTAGTGAAATAGAAAACAGGGAGCTATAATGTCTGTAATTATTCAGTCAACCATAAAAAGTAATCCTTTGGGTCGTTGGTATATAGAGTTAAAAGATACTAGCGAGGAGAACTCGACAGAGATATGTTTAGATATTGAAGAGTATGCAAAAAAAATAGAGATAATGGGTACAGAGTATGGTGGAGATATAGAGATAGCTTGGCAATCAGATGAGAATGTTACTCAGATGCAGATACATGAGGTGAGAATGCAGATAAACGCATATCAAGCAAAAGAAGAGGCAGAGGGTGAGATGAATCAGACTCATCAACCTGATGGAACTACTAATTTTCAAGGATAATTTATGTTTAAAACAGTAATAGCTACAACAATTTTACTACTCTTGTTAGGATGTGATAGTAAAACAGAGCAAAAAGATAAGAGTATTTCAACTACTACTAAAGAGAAAACTACACAAGTAGATACTATAGAGAGTAACAGCTCTGCAAAAGTAGAGGAGAAAACAGCTCCTCTATTTACGATAAATACAGTAGATGGTAAAAAACTCAATATATCAGAGATGGATAATGGTTTAAAGTTCAAAGAGTTAAAAAACAAAGCAATCTTTCTTATATTTTTTGGATATAGATGTCCACCATGTATAAGAGAGATACCTACACTAATTGAGCTAACCAATGAGCATAAGGATTTAGCTATTGTAGCAATTGAGGTACAGGGGTATGATAACCAAGAGTTAAAAGAGTTTGGAAAAAGAAAAGGAATAAACTATAATCTAATATCAAGTGAAGATAATATGGATTTTATATCATATATACAAGCAAAATCAAATTGGCATGGCTCTATCCCATTTCTCTTAGGACTTAACATAAATGGAGAAGTTAGAATTATTCATACAGGTGGAGTAGGAAAATCTTCATTAGAGAGTGCTTATCAGGATTTAGTTAATATTAAATAAAAAAGAATATGATATAATTCGCTTATGAAAAAAACAAGCTACCACCACGGAAACCTAAAAGAGGAATTTTTAAAAATCTCTTTTAATTTTATAAAGACAGAAGATATAGAGAAGCTTACACTAAAAATATTATCAGAGGCTACTGGAACCTCTCGCTCAGCTATATATCGACACTTTAGTTCAAAAGATGCACTGATTGAAACAATGATAAAAAGTTGTTTCTCTGAATTAGATAATGCTATATCTCCACCTCTTTTAGATAAGGATGGAGATATAGTAGATAGACTTAATTTATCTTTTAAGAAATACCTAGAATTTGCAAAAGAACATCCCCATATGTATCAACTAATTTTTGCAAAGAAATACTCTAATATTAGAGAAGAGTTAGTAACAGCAGAAGATAGTGATATAAGTGGTTTTGCAAATTTAAAAAAAACAATAGAAGAGGGTCAAGAGAGTGAAACTCTCAAAAAAGGAGATAGTTATCAACAGACAATTACTATTTGGGCTTCACTACACGGATTATCATCTCTATTAGGTGATGGTTTTTTAGATGTAGATAATATATATGAAGAGCTATCTAGCAAGATGATAAAAAATTTAATTGAAGGGTTAGTTATTTAATAAAATAGTATCATCATAGAGACAAGATATATCTTGTCTCTATTATAGTCGAATCACTCTTATATCGGCATCGTTTTTTAATTTATTGAAAAAGTTTCGACCGGCTTTGACTCTCTCCTCTTGCATCCATCTCATCATCACATCATTTTTAACAGATTCAAATCCACCCACCCCTTGTGAAGATTTTGATTTGACATAGTATGCAACAAAACCCCTACCAGTATTGATTGGTTGAGTAAAACTCCCCTCTTCTGTATTTTGAATAAGAGCAAATAGCTTAGGATTCATCTCATTGCTACTAGCTAGTATACTTCTCTGCTGAACACCATCTACTCTCTTTAGAGGATTCTGTATAGCCTCTTGAAGTTTTTTTGATGAGTTACTAGCATATACCACAAGACTCATTTGGGCTATAGGTTCTGATGAGAACTTATCTCTATTTGTCTCATAGTAGACTCTCAACTCATCCTCAGTAGGTCTTGATATTGAAGATGCTATATTTCGTTTGAAAAATTGCTCTTTTTTCATCTCCAAAGTCAACTGTTCCCTATACGCCTCCCATGTTAAGCCATTTTTTTTAAGTGCTAACATCATATTTGCCTTGCTAAGACCTCTTGCTTGTGCTATCTGTTGAATTTTAGCATCAACTTCACTAGGAGAGATTTCAATATTGGCTCTCTCTATAGCACCTTTTTCCAACCTATCTTTTATCAACGCTTCAACTGCTGCTCTTTTTGACATATTTAGCTTCTCTTGAACAGCTTGAATCTCCAAAGTTGTAATTGGCTCACCATCAACATCAACGGCGATAGCATCAATAATCTGTGCCTCTAGCCCCATAATTGAAAAAAGCATAAGTGGTAGAAGTTTCTTCATTATCTGTCCTAATTTTTTAATTTATTGGCGATTATAGCATATTAATTTTAAGTCCTAAATGGCAGGATTGAGAAAGTGATTAAAAATATATCTTATAATTATCAAAATTCGTATAAAAAAAGAGTAAATAGAGTAAGTTATATATCATTATAAGAGTTTAATTATTTAAATAAATTATCATTATGTTTTAATTATAATTTATAAAGATATATTCTACTATTCTCGAATAAGTAGTAAATTATCTATATTGATTCTTCCCAAATAGTATAAAAAGCTTAAATTATACGATAAATTCTATTTATTTTGTGAAAATTATGCTATGATTAGAAAAATCTTTTATTAAACTTAAATCACATTAATAATTGCTTATTTTAATTTTAAAAAGGAGAACTTCATGAGAGGCAAATCACTATTGCTATTGATAGGATTGACACTACTATCAAATGCAACTGAATTAAAAAGAGATGGGTGGAATCTCATATCTGCATGTCAAGATATAAACAGCACCGATATTAACATGAGTGGTATCCAAGAGATACAGGCTCAAAATGGCGACTCTATCTATACAGGAGATAATGCAGAGTATTCTAACTTGGATATGTTAAATGCAGGGTATGGATATTGGGTCAAAGGAACAAAGGGTATCAATTTTGATAGCAAAGAGAGTCCAAGTGAACTTATTCGACCACTTAGTCGTAATGGTTGGAATTTGATGGCATCTTGTGCAGATACCCCAAGAGTTGATATTAATATGTCAGCTTTTTCAGAGATACAGTCTCAAGATGGTCAAACTATCTATTCGGGCGATTTGGCACAATACTCAAACCTAGATGCTCTAATCAATGGATATGGATATTGGGTCAAAGGCTCAAATGGTGCTAATTTTATCTCCAAAGGAGTATTGAGTATTCCTTTTAAATTTGAACATCAAGTTATCAATAACCAAGGTGAGAGTGTAGAGACAACTTATGAAGGGTATGAGATAAAACTCTTTGCTGATTATAATGAAACAGCTAATGCACAAGCTAATCATACAGGTATTGTTATACATATTGATGATAATATCACTGTACCTACACTAAATATCCAAGAGAGTTATATAGGTCATAATATTGTAGTTGGAATCTATAGAAATGGAGAATTAGTAGGTGTTTCTACATTGACCGAGGTTGACCCAGACTCTCCTATCACTTCAATAGATATAAGAACAGATGGCTCAAAGAGCAATGATGACCCTGATACTCCTACCGAAAAAGATAGAGATGCCACATTTCAAGGTCTAAAAGTATTTGCTACTCCTTTGACATTTGAAGATTATAGATTGAGTGCTATTACAGATGCTGATTTTAATGCTTTGAGTTTAGAAAACAAAAGAATAGTAGCCAATAAACTACTCTCTCTGCTCTTTTATGGTATTCCTAAAATGGAATTGGACTCTATGATAAATAGTGGAAAATTTATCTCTGATTTACAAACAAAAATAGCTACTCCAAATAGTGATATTGTAGCTGTAGAAAAAGAGATAAAAAACAAAGACTACGATTGGCGTAATAGAGAGGGGGGCAAAATTATGGCTCGTCTATTTAACCTCGATTTAGGAAAAGAGTATATCAATAGATGGGTAGCTTATCAGCTAACACAGACTATTATGTTCTCTCCTGCCTTTGAGCTTGATACTGTTAGCCGTTCTGAAGTGAGTAATGTCTATAACAATTTGGCATTTTATATGGATGATGAGTATAGCATGGGAATGATTACTTATCTACATATGACAAGCAATGATAACTGGAAACGATTTAGAAGTCCAGAGGATAATGGACGAGAGATGTTAGAGATTTTCCTATTTGATTTTAATGATTCTGATGTACCAAAAGCAGCTATTGCTCTAAAAAATTGGAAACTTGATAAAGATGATAGAGAGTTAGTAATTGGACTAGACCAAAATGATGTCCCTCAAAACCTATTTGGAACAACTGTTACTACTGGGTTTGATTTTTATCGTGAATTGGTTAAGAGTGATGCCTTTTTCAATGGAGTTATCAAAAGATTGGTTGATTTCTATTTCTCAAACTATACAGAGAACAAGAAAAACGAAATTATAGACCTCATCAAAGCGAGTAAACCTGAACAGTTTCAAGATATACTCCTTCAGATAGTCTTCTCCAAAGAGTTCCTATATAACTCAAATAGAGTCAAGAGTTTTGAAGAGACAGCCTTTGGTATGGGAAAAAAGATTAGTTTTTATGATGACAAAGACCTCTTTGTACAGATGACTAGATCTTTAGATGGAATGCACCAAGGGGCAATGAGATATAAACTAGGTAGAGAGACTACAATTCCTACAGATACACTCTCTTTTGCTTACTACTATGATTTCCTAAGAGATGATATTATGGTCAACTACAAAGGTGATGATTTAAATGAGTATGATTCAGGATGGCAACTACCATTCGTAGACAAAGCCAATCCAAATACTGATACTATAGAAGGGTTTATTGATTATCTATTTTTAGCTACAGTATCTCGTCTACCAAGTAGCCAAGAGCGTTCTACCATTGTTGATTATTGTAACTCAAAAGGTTATGATGATATGGACTACTACAATGACAGAAAAGATGCAGCAATTGTTACCATGGAGTATATATCAAGATTGACTGAAGTATATACATTTAAAAGTATTGAGGAGTAGAGTATGAATCGAAGAGTTTTTTTAAAAGGAATGAGTTTAGTAGCAATGAGTGCGTTATTCCCAACGCTTAGCAGAGCCTCTGTAGATTTAAGTCAAGTTAATTTCGATAGTAATATCTATAATAATAATCAGGCTCAAACTATTATGATATATCTCTATGGTGGAGCATCCGAATTGGGAGGGAATCTAACCAATTTGGAGGAGATTCAACAGAGAAGTCAAAACAAATACAATGAATATTATGTAACAGCTACAACCAATGGCTTTTGGCAACAAGCTGGTGGTGAAGCAATGGAGAGAATGTTAGAAAATGGTGATATGAATATCTTTAGAACCTGTTATCGTAAAGCTAATGGTACAAGGTCTCACGGTATATGTACTGCTGAAAACCAAAGAGGATTAATGAATCTCGAAGACCCAAGTTATGGAGCAGGAATATTTTCTACTTTGGGCAAAGTATTAACAAACAATAATGTTATTGATGCTGAAACAGTATTACCTTTTATATCTATGGAGGGGGAATCAAACCTCTTTGCAACTGGGCCTTTGAGTGTTGAAAAATTTTTACGACCTGCTGCTATGAGTGAAGATTTAAGCAATCCATTTAGTAGGTCTCTTGGTTGGCAACTCTATACAAGAGATGAGTGGAACACAGACCCTAGACCAAAAGAGACAGCAATATCAGCAGAGTTTGATACCTTGGCAAAAAGTATCAATAGTAACCAAAAGATTCAAAACGCTTTTGATAAAAGAGCCGAACTTGATACATTTATGCAACAACAAAAAGAGAGAACTCTACCTGATGGAATCGAATATCCTGATAACAGTTTTGGAAGAAAACTAAAAGCTGCAATGAATGTACTTATAGGTAATCCTGATACAAAAGTAGTCTCTTTGGGTAGTGGAGGTCTTGGAGGATGGGATGACCACTCCAATGCTCTTCGTAGCTATAGTGATAGAATGAGAAGATTAATGGAATCTATAGAAGTCGCACTAGCACACATGAGTGCAGAAAACAAAGATAATATAAACATCATAATCTTTGCAGAGTTTGGAAGAAATGTAAACCTAAATGATGCAGAGGGTTGGGACCATGGTAATAACCAAAATGTCTATATCTTTGGAGGCAAAAAGTACTTTAATCATCTAGGAGTAGTTGGTGAGACCGAAATAAAACCAACAGAAGCAAACAATCGCCTCTACCTAAGACCAAAAGAGGACTCATATTGGTTTGAACCATATGCTGTAGCTAGTACCATCTATAAAATGTATGGAATAACCAATCCAGAAGTTCTAACAGAGGGTTATGGGGCTATAGATGCAGGGCTTTTTAAATAACAACAATCTTCTGATTGTTGTTATAGATAAGAGTTAAGTTTTATCAAATATATCTGCTCTCTACTCTACTCCAAGTAAACTTTTTAGATGCCCCCAATTAGGCATCTTAGGATTACGAACAAATCGTCTAAACATAGCTCTCTTGTTCTCAAAGGAGAGTCTCTTTTTAAAATCATCTTTTGAGTTAGGAATCCACCTAGGGAGAGAAAAATCACTTCGTCTAACAACTCCATTTTCTAAAATAACTGTAAAAAAATCAACCCATAGATTATCATCAAGAGTTACCACTATTGAGCGACGATGTTCAATCTCTTGTTTTTTTACTCGTCGTGCTGTAAACTTCTTGCCATCATATTGTGTGGGTATATCCAAATCGGGAAATATGAAATTTCCAATACCATAAAATATATATTTTCCTTTGTATATCTCATGGCTCTGTATCACATGTGCATGGTGACCTATAATTAGGTCTGCACCTGCGTCTATTAGGGCATGAGCTATCTCTACATCATAAAATCTAGGGAATGGAATCTCCTGTATACCCCAATGTGGTTGAATGATTATAAAGTCTACTTTTGATTTTAGTGACTCTATATCGGTTATGATGTTATCTAGCTTTAATCTAGCACTTCCTTTGCTATTTTTGTCTCCAAAAATTGGGTTTGCTGTAGCACAAGTGTACCCACATAGAGCTATCTTTTTATCTGCAAACTCTATAATTGATGGATTATTGAAGTTATCACCACTAAGCCCTGCTCCAAAATATGGAATCCCCTGCTCTTTTAAAAACATCTCTGTTTTACTAAATGCCTCTTCTCCAAAATCCATAACATGATTGTTTGCCAAAGAGACAGCAAGAGGCAAAGAAGAAAATGTCTCCTCTATATATGACCTCTCTTGACATATATTTACTTTATGTAGAGCAGGAGTCCCCTCACAAGATAGAGGAGTTTCCAAATTAAAGACAAATTTGTCTATCTTAAAATCTATATTGTATGCTTTGTCTAAAACTGTATCACCAAAAAAACTTAACTTCACTATTTGCCTTTAATTTTATTATATATATACCCTATAAATACGAGATTATGAATAACACTCACAACTGTAAAGAGAACCACTGACATAATATACGAATCGAAAAAGTAGTAACCACTATAGATTGACGAGACTCTAGCTATGGTAGTTACTATCTGTAGTTGAAGAAGTCTCTTTTGTAGGCTAAAGATATTGTATATCATAGATGTAGGAGAGGAGATAAAAGCAAATAGAAACCAAATAACTGTTATCTGTGCTATTGCTCCTGCCTCGACCCACTCACTACCAAAAACAAAAGAGAATATCTCTTGACCAAAAAATAGAATAACAAAAAGAGGAGCTATAAAAAGCTTTATCAAGCCCACTGTTGTTTGAATATATATCCCTCTAATACTCTCTCCATTGGCATACATCTTGGAGGCTTTTTGATAAAATACTCTCCTTGTAGAGCCTGAAATAAGCAAAATTGGAACCATCATAACCCTAGCAGTCAAACCATAAAACCCTGCAATAGCAGGAGAAAAGAGAGTAGTAAATAGAAAAACAGGTACATTTTGAGAAAAAGAGTTCAAAAGAGCAGAAAAAGCAAAATATTTTGGAAATGTCTCATGCCGTTTGATATTGAACTCTACTCTTCTTTTTGATATGTGTTTTAGTACAATGGTCTGTTTTTTGATATGAAAATATATAAATTGAAAGAGTACAAAAAAGTTAGAGATAAGCTTACCCACAATCAATCCATCCAATGAAAAGAGAGCCTTGCTACTCCACTGTGTAGTAACGGTTGTCATCGACTCTACTATCTTGATAGTTGCTATTTTTTTATAAAACTCTCCTCTAGTTGAGTAGGCATCAAATATCTGTGTCAAACCTATTATCATAATAGAGAGTGGAAGCAACCATACTAGATAAGCCATACCATCAAAATAGTCTAAAAAAAAGTCATAAAACAGCACTATAACAATAGCAATAAGAGTTGTTATTGTAACTGTAATAACTATAGAGAGAAATAGCAATGCCTCTGCATCTCTGTTGGATTTAGGAAGCATAATTGCCTGTTCATATCGCAAACTAGAGACCTCACCTAGCATACTAGAGATAAGAAAAAAAGATGAGTATAACCCAAACTCTGTTGGAGTGTAGATTCTAGTAAGTAGAGGAATAAATGCAAACATCAAAGCTTGTGCCATTAGTGTACCTGACATTAGCGTTATAATCTGAAATATATATGTATTCTGTTTTAGTTTTTCTATAAATCTACTCATCTATACCAATCTTTCTACCAAGCCACTGTGGATGGATATATGTGCTGTATTCATACAAAAGAGTATTGAATTGACTTTTAAATTTCCAATTATAAAAAGCCAATTTATCATCCTCTCTTTTGAATCTTTTGTTGATAGAGTAGAAATAGCCACCGAGCTTTAGTGTTCTATCAATATGAGCGATATAGTATCTAGCATAGATTTCAGACATCTCCGACATAGAGTAGGTATCTATTACCAAATCTACAGTAGAGTCTGATATATAACTAATAACCCAAGGTGGAATCAGGATAAAATCATACTCCTCTACTAGAGAGTCAAAATCATCAAGTCTATCTATAATATCACTTAGATGAGCTATCTTTTTATCAGGAGAACTATACTCAATAAAATAGGCAGCATAGGTCAAAGTCTCTGGCAAGTCTAGTATAATATGACAACTATTATAGATATAGGATTTCAAAATCCTACCCAATCCACCATATCCTGCTCCTATCTCCAATATAGTAGCTCTACTATCAAACTTAATATTTTTTGTGATATTATCAACCATAATAGCATGAAAAAGAAGACGCACACTAAGCCTAAGCCCTCTATAGTTAACACAGAGATTATTTCCTGCGTAACTCTCGGAGAGTGAAATCAAAATCTCTTTTTTTATGACTTGTGCATGTCTATGATACTCTAGTACAAAATCTATCGCTTTTAGATATGAGATATGATACCCAAACTCTCTATTTACTATATAAAATTGGTCTTTTACTAGGTTTGCAGGTAGCTCCTTTATACTTCTAAAGTTAATTAGATACTCTTTATTGATTTTACCCTCGCTAAAAAGCTCCTCTTTGAATAACCTAGACATCTCCTCCCACCAATTGGCTCTATCAAACTTATCGGGGTCATGTTCATTGGCTAAGAAATATGACCTCTCTATAGTTGAAAATATTTTATTATCTACTTCTCTTTTAGAGAGTTCAACCAAAGCTGGTTTTATCCATGGGATATTATCACTACCTCTATTATAGAGCGACTCTATATCTATATCATCAAAACTATCTAATAGTATTCTCTTTTTAAATATCTTGCCACCACTTAATAGAGCTATATACTCTCTAGTTGCAAAACCTATACGACCTATAAATGTATAAAATTTAATAACATTTAGAGGGCATAGAGGAGCATCCCATGTTCTTAATAAAAATCTTGATTGGGGTTGGTAGAGTAATCTTTGTAAGAGATTTTTGAACTCTTTATATAAAAATCCTACTCTTTTTAGAGTCCATTTTATAGTATATATGGTGTTTTTTATCATTTTTTATCTTTCGTAGGGTGGTGCTTTTAAGCCCACCAATTATATTTATATTTATATTTATATTTTCTATTTGGTGGGCATAAATGCACCACCCTACTTAATTGCTAATATTCCCTCAAAAGGTCCAAATTTTGCAACACTCATAATATCTACAAAACCTGCTCTTTTGAGCATGTCTATATTGCCCTGTGTCGAAAAAGGCTCAAGAACACCCTTTAGACTCCTACTTTTTTGTATAATCTCTTCGGCAGAGTACCCCTGCTCTAGTTTATACTCATTATAAACGCCTGTCATAATATCCTGAAACCGTGCATCAGGTGCTCTTACTTTTTCAAAATAGAGAAATGCACCACCCCAATTTAGACTCTGATAGATTTTGTCTATCAATAGCTGTCTCTGACTTGGACGAATAAACTGTACAACATAGTATGAGGTGATAAAATCAGTTGGTTCAAAATTATATTCCAATACATCAGCATACTCAAATGATAGATTCTGCATCTTATATCTTTTTTTGGCACTATCTACCATATCCTCTTCTATATCTAAGCCTATAAATTTGGCTTCTCTATCTATAAATCTATTGGCAAGTTTATGAGACAATACTCCCGTAGAAGTGCCAATCTCATAGCAGATAGAGTCATCTTTGACAAAATAGTCACTAATTTTTAGGATAATATCATGCCCCTCATTGTAGAGGGGAACTGATTTTGAGACATGCTTTTCGAAATCTTTTACCATCTCTCCAGAAAACTTCCAATCAGCATTACCTGAATCTATATTGTCACCAACAGAACTTCTACTCATAGTAAAATCCTTACTTAATTTTTACTTATTATACAATAATAATTTATATACAAAAGTATAATTTTATCAATATGCAACAATATCATCCAATCGACCAGAGCCACGAATCATAAACGCATCAATATCCAAAAGCTCATTATTAGGCTCTGCATTGGAGATATCTTGGGCAAGATTTCTCTCAAAGGTTCTCCATGTTCCATCATCAGCATTTGCTCCTAATCCTATGCGAATATACTCTCCACTTAACCCCTCATCTCCATCTGTTGCACTATATCTTATATATCTATGTCCATTTGTTGTTCGTACAGATATATAGATTTTAAAACTCTCATTATAGTTCATACTCCATCTAATTCGTTTGTGATTTTTATTACTCCATCTATTCTCACCCCAAATAGCCCCAAGAATATAACCATCTGTTCTACCTTGACCTGATAGTTCAATAACTCTATCTCCTTTAGTTGCATCCTCTACATTTCTAACAATAGCATTGCCAGAGTTGTTTTCATAGATTGACCAACCATTGGTATCACCATTTTCTGCATCTTCATAGACTATTGGTGAATAGACCATCATAGTTTTAATATCATCAATGCGACCTGAACCTCTAATCAAAAAGGCATGGATAGCAACAATCTCATTATCAGGTTCAAATTTATGTAAATCTTCTTCGAGGTTTCTATTGAATGTCTGCCAAGTACCATTATTTGCATCAGTGCCAATTCCAAAAAGAATATAGTTATCACTCTTACCACCATCATTATCTACAGGCTGATACTTCATATATCTAGCTCCATTAGTAGTTTCAATAGCTACATATACAGCAAAAGGTTCACTATAGTTCATACTCCAAGATATAGCTTTATGATTTTGATTATTCCATTTAGCTCCACCTCTTCTTCTACCTATCTCATAACCGTTATTTAAACCATTACCTGTTAATTCAATAACTCTACTTCTTCTCCCCTCATCATAAATATTATTGATAGTTGCACCTTCTGGATTATTATCATATACTTGCCATCCGTCTGTATTACCATCCTCTGCATCTTCATATATCGTATCTTCATTAGGATTAGGAATTATTGCTCTTCCTAGCATTTTGACATCATCTATTAAACCACTTCCCATAACAGTAAAAGAATCTACAGATATTAGTTTATTATTTGGTTCAAAATCTCTTATATCTTGTTTTAAGTCTCGTGTGACAGTTTGCCAAAAATAGTTAATATTTCCAAAATCCCGTCTCTGTTCCCAACCATTTTGTCCCATGAGTGAGCGTCCACCCATCTCATGCCAAATAGTTGCTCCGTTATTGATAATACCTCCACTAGGAATATAATCATTACTGTTTGTATACAAAAGTTCTCTGATACCTTCTGTTGTATGCACATTTATGGAGACAGAGTATGTTTCAAAAAATCTACTCTTCCATTGTATAATGCTTTGTGTAGTATTATTCCAACTATTTGAATTTAATCTATAGGCATTATCTAATCCATTGCCTTCTAATTTAATAACATCACCTTGAACTTTTGCTCCTTGTGGGTCAATAACAGTTACAACAGTTGCTCCTGCTGGGTCATTGTCTGATATAGTCCAATTATCTGCTCCACTACCATTTTCATAAATAGTCTCTTTTGGATTATAGAGAATAATATTATCCAAAGACACATCAGCCCCACTATATATAAAGCCATTGACAGAGATAAGTTCATTATCAGGTTCTGAATCTTTTAAATCGGCTTCAAGGTCTCTTGTATATGTACGCCAAACATGTTTATATTCAGCATGTCTATATCCCCCGAGACCATGAAGAATTCCACCATCTAAACCATGTCTAAGAATTCGTTTTGGTAAATCATTATAAAAAAGGTATCTAGTACCATGAGTAGTTGTTACAGGTATATATACAGTATATCTATCACCCATATACATACTCCAAGTTATAGTTTTTTCTGTAGTATTATTCCAAGCCAAATTACCTGAAACAGCTCCTAATATCCAAGGACCTCCACCACCTGCTAATCTTATAACTCTACTATCAGTTGAGGGACTATACACATTTCTAGGTTCATTACTATCTGTTTGAACTCTCCATCCATCTGTAGTTCCATCTTCTGCATCCTCATAAACTGTAGTAGCAGTTGAAAATGTTACTACAGTTAAAAGTATAAATAGTATACTGTTTAATCTTCTCATTTTAGATTCCTTGTTTATATTTAATAATAAATGTTATTATATATTTATTCACATAAATATTAACTTAATAATCTCATCTAATATTCTATTGTTAATCATCATTCTCCTCATCTTGAAAAGTCCAAATATCATCTATATATCCAGAACCACGAATAAGAAAAGCATCAATAGATATAAGTTGGTTTCCTGTTTCAATATCTTTTATATCTGCTGATATATCTCTTGTAAAAGTTCTCCATATAGTTTATTCATCAATAATCCTTTAAGGAATTTTAATTATAATTATATAACAAAAAATATTAGAAATAGTTAAATAATATTCTCTTTTATTATTAACTTCGCAATATTTCTATGTGCTTCATCACTCCAATGTCTATCACATGAAAAACTTTTTAATGGCAAACTATATTTATCAGAGAGAGAGTCCAAATCATAAAAATCTATTTTTTGATTAGTCAAAAAGTCTGTTAGTGTCTTTTTTAGTTTTAAATCTCTTCCATAAACAATTACTTTATACTCAACTCCTCTCTCTTTTAGCAGTTTTTTTATATTAGATACAGCTCCTTTGACTTGTAGCCAATTTTTGGATAAATTCTCCTCTTTTTTATTATCTGCTACTCTCTCTACCTCATCATCTTTTACAAAATAGAGTATCTTTCTTAGATATATATATAGCTCAAAATTCCCCAAGAAATCTCTAATCTTCTCTTTTATATCTAGTGGTTTAGGGGGGATAACTCTATAACTCTGCATATCTCTAAAATCCAAAAAGACTTTTGGTCTAGTAGTGCTATCAAATGTCTTTGGGTCAACCTCATATATATTTCCATCCATATTTAGTAGCTGTATCACCTCTTTTACATTATCAAATTTAACCTTTTTTTGCAACATTACAAGATGCTGAACAGATGCTGTTCCAGATAGACCATAATTCAAGAAATTATACTTTCCATCGTACTCTCTCTCTAAGGAGTTGTGTATTATATTTTGATTTTTTACCATAATAGCTTCGGTATATGAGTCACCTAGTAGAACTATATCCTTTTTATCTTTTTGATATTTATAACTATTTTTTACCAACCCTCTATTATCAAAATAGTAGGTTGTATCATAACACTTTCGAACTGTCTTACTAGAAAAATTTCTCTTGTGCCACATCCCTATATCACTATCATACTCAACAGGAGAGACTCCATAAGAGAATGGAGAGAATCTCAAAAAAAGTTCAAAAAATATAATAGCCACTAGTGATGCAGATAGAAACATAAAACTCTTTTTTATCATCTATCTCTCCTAAAAGTTGAAATATAAAAACTCAGATACCTTATCACCACGAATAGTGATATTTATCATCTGTAGTAGGGTAAATGAAAAGAGCAGGGAAAATATAAAAAAAGCCTGTCTCTTAATCCACCTAAACTCTACAATCTCCGAAGAGTTCTTGAACATTGTAACTATAATAAATCCTAACAGTAGATAAGAAGGAGCCATAATATATGTACTATCATAATAGAGAGAGAAACCATTCAGACCAAACATCCCTTTTAGTACTTTAATTGCATCTTTAAACTCAGTGGCTCTAAAAAATACTCTAGTAAAATTTATATAGAAAAAGGTGATAAACCAAGCAACAAATATATTTAATCTAAACCCAAATTGTTTCCATTTATGGTTAATAATCAATGCTACACCATGTAAAAATCCCCATAGAACAAATCCCCACCCTGCTCCATGCCAAAAACCTGCAAATAGGAGTGTTATCATTAGATTTATATATGTCCGATTTACCCCTTGTCTATTACCACCTAATGGAATATATATATAGTTTCTCAGAAATCTACCAAATGTGATATGCCATCGTCTCCAGTAGTCCTGTACAGAGGTAGCTTTGTATGGAGAGTCGAAGTTTATTGGCAATTTGATATTAAAAAGCAGAGCCGCACCTATAGCCATATCTGCGTAACCACTAAAATCGAAGTATATCTGAAAAGAGTAACTCAAACTAGCTATCCACGCCTCAGAGAAATATAAGATGGTAGAGTGGTCAAACCCTTGTGTTGCCCATATAGCAAAAGTATCTGCTATGACAACCTTTTTAAATAGTCCTATAGCAAATATAAACATCCCTCCAAAAACATTACTCATATTAATAGAGCTATTTTCAGATTTCATAAATTGAGTCATCATCTCTTTGTGATGAACAATAGGACCAGCTATGAGTTGAGGAAAAAATGAGACAAATAGAGCATAGTTCAAAAAGTTATACTCTTTGGTCTCTCCTCGATATGAGTCAACGAGATAAGCAATCTGTTGAAAAGTAAAAAATGAGATGGCCAAAGGCAGAGCTAGGTGCATAAGTTCGATATTTGAACCAAATGCTCCATTGATATTGATAATAAAAAAATCCATATATTTATAGTATATCAATAGCAGAGCATTCCCTACAATGCCTATTGTTAGTATCGTTTTTTTGGGTATATGATATATCTGACTACTATAATTGGTCAATACTCTACCCATGGAGTAGTTAAATATCATTGAAGCTAATAGTAGATTGAGATAGTTAATATTCCACCAACTATAAAAAAATAGACTAGAGAGAACTAAAAAAATTCTGCTAATCTCTTGTGATTTACTATTTAGATAAAAATATATAAAAAAGGTTATCGGTAAAAATGCAAATATAAACTCGTAACTATTAAATAACAACGCTGTTTCCTTTATATTAATGATATAATTATACTGAATTTTTCCTTAAATTAACAGAAAAAAACTGTTTAAAACTGTTTTTTTGATGAAGAAAATTCTATAAATCAACTTAACTATGTTAAGCCTGAAGAGTTATATTCAATAAGTTTATAAAAAGATTGTAGTATAATCCCCCCATGAAAAAAGAGATATTTTTATGTGCTATCAATAATATATTGAGTGGTACTTGCAAAGAAGATTGTAAATTCTGTACACAGAGTGTTCGCTATCATGCAGATATAGAGCGATATAACTATAAATCTATAGAGAGCATTGTTATAGAAGCAAAACAGGCAAAATCACATGGTGCTTTGGGTTACTGTCTAGTAACAGCAGGAAAAGGACTAACAGACAAGAGCGTAGATTTTGTGGCTAGAGCATCAATCGCTATCAAAAAAGAGGTGGATAATCTAAATCTAATAGCATGTAATGGAACAGCTACTGTAGAACAGCTAAAATTTCTAAAAGAGCATGGGATAGATAGTTACAACCACAACTTAGAGACTTCAAAAAGATACTATGAGACAATATGCACAACTCACTCATGGGATGAGAGATACCAAACCTGTCTAAATGTAAAAGAGGCAGGACTACAGCTATGTAGTGGTGGTATTTGGGGTATGGGTGAGAGTATTGAGGATAGAGAGTCACTATTAAACTCTATAGTCTCACTTGAACCTGACTCAACTCCCCTAAATTTTTATATAACAAACCCTGCTCTTCCAATAAAAGAGAGAAATATTAATAGAGAAGAGGCATTAGTTATTATCAAAAAAGCTAGGGAATTGTTGGGAGAAGATAGGTTATTGATGGTTGCAGGTGGTAGAGAGCAGATATTTAGTGGTTATGAAGAGGAGATGTTTGATTCAGGGGTCAACTCTATTGTGATAGGTGACTATCTCACTACAGTAGGGGATAATCCTCTCAAAGATAGAACAATGCTAGAGGAGATAGGTTATAGAGTAGCTACTAGTTGTGGTTAACTATATTTTTTACAAAAATATATAGCACGACCTAACACTTAAGAGGAACAGCAAAAATAGATGGAGATAGAGTATGAAAGAGTTATTTAGAATTGGAGGGTTTACACCCTATATATTTATTGTATTTCTCAATGCAATGACAGACCTAGGACACAAGATTATTTTACA
The DNA here is from genome assembly GCA_964606545.1 of uncultured Sulfurovum sp. Taxonomy (GTDB): domain Bacteria; phylum Campylobacterota; class Campylobacteria; order Campylobacterales; family Sulfurovaceae; genus UBA1140. The sequence continues at coordinate 50,100 of CAZSHP010000001.1, forward strand.
AAATACAATATTCAAAGCCTATGATGGCTCAGAGCTGATAATACTTACAGCTATTGTCAATGCTCTGATTCTACTACCTTTTATATTTCTATTCTCTCCATCAGGATTTTTGAGTGACAAGTACCCAAAGGTTCAGATTATACGAGTAGCCTCACTAGCAGCTGTTGCTATCACCTCTCTTATATTAGTTGCCTATATCAATGGTTGGTTTTGGTTTGCTTTTAGTATGACCTTTATATTGGCCGCACAGTCTGCTATATATGCACCTGCTAAATATGGGTTAATCAAAGAGATGGTAGGAAATGAGAAGCTAACAGAGGCTAATGCTATGGTTCAATCTATTACTATTATCTCTATATTAGCAGGAGCTGTTATCTACTCTATATTTTTTGAGTCTCTCTTAGCAGACCAAACTACAGATAAAGGAGAGATACTACAGTATATCTATCCTGTAGGGTTTGCACTAATTGGAGCATCTATTGTAGAGTTTCTGCTATCTCTGCGTCTGATTAAGTCCATAGAGATAAAAAAGAGCATGAGATTTAAACCTAGAAGATATGCAAACCTAACCTATCTTAGAGCCAATATGAGGGTTCTAAAAAGAAACCAAACAGTTTGGCTCTCTATTATTGGTCTCTCTATATTTTGGGGTATCTCTCAACTAGTGGTGGCAATCTTTGGTGAGTATCTCAAAGAGAATATGGGGATAGACAATACAGTCGTAGCCCAAGGTCTCTTATCTGTTTCAGGTATAGGAATAGTGGCTGGTTCACTATTTGTAGGTCGTGTTAGCAAAAAGTATATTGAGACAGGGATTATACCTATTGGAGCATTGGGAATTGCAGTTTCTCTCTTTTTTATCTCTAGTATAGAGTCTGTAAATGCACTTGGTGTTCTATTTTTCTTCTATGGTTTCTTCTCTGGGCTTTTTATTGTTCCACTCAATACACTTATTCAGTTTGCTACTCCAAAACGGATGATGGGCAAGACCCTAGCAGGTAGTAACTTTATGCAGAATATCTCTATGTTTCTCTTTTTGATGTTAGTTACACTCTTTGCTTTTATCGGTTTCTCTAGTACTACTCTGTTTAATATAGCGATGTTAATTGCTCTAGGTGGTTTTATCTATACACTTATAAAACTCCCTCAATCTATGGTTCGTTTTGTGGTTCGTTTTCTATTTGGACTAAAGTATAGAGTAGATGTTGAGGGGTTAGATAATATAAAATCAAGCCGTGGAGTGCTATTTTTAGGGAATCATGTCTCCTTTTTGGATTGGGCATTTCTACAGATAGCATACCCTAATCCTATTAGATTTGTAATAGATAGACACTACTATAATATTTGGTATCTAAAGCCGATATTTAAGTTTTTTGGAGCAATCTCAATCTCTACAAGAGGTGGGAAAAAGGCACTATCTTTAGTTTCAGAAGCACTTAACAACGGTGAGACTGTAGCACTATTTCCTGAGGGTCATCTATCTCGAAATGGACATCTTGGTAAGTTTCAAAAAGGTTTTGAGTTTGCTACGGCTGATGTAACTAGAAACTCCATAATTGTGCCTTTTTATCTGCGTGGATTGTGGGAGAGCCAATTCTCTCACGCCTCAACAAAGATGAAAAACAAAAGACTAAAAGATGTAGGAGTAGCATTTGGTAAACCTATGCCGATAAATAGCAAGGCAAATGAGGTCAAAGAGGCAGTATTTAGACTCTCTATAAGCTCTTGGGAGGCCTATACCAAACGACTACCATCTCTACAAAAGGCTTGGATAAGAGAGGCTAAAAAGGTAGGTAGAGAGCTTTGTGTAGCAGACTCAACAGGTGTAGAGCTTAGTGATCATCGGTTTATTACAGCTGTTTTGCTAATGAGAAGAGCATTTAAGTCTATTTTGGGCAGAGAGCAGAATGTAGGGCTTATAGTTCCCACAAGTGCAGGTGGCTCTATCTCAAATATGGCAACTCTAACTCTAGGCAAAACTATTGTAAACCTAAACTACTCAGCAGGAACAGAGAGCCTAAAACATGCTATCAAACTAGCCCAAATAAAACAGATAATCACCTCCAAACAGTTTATGGTTAAGCTAAAAGCGAAAGGTTTTGACCTAGATGAGGCACTAGAGGATACAGAGCTAATCTATCTTGAGGAGCTAAAAGCCAAAATGAGCAGACTTTCACAGCTTTTGACCTTTTTGATGGCAAAATTTCTACCCACAGCACTACTCTCTCTACTTTTTATCAAAAATAGACCAATCGACTCAACAGCAGCTATTCTATTCTCTAGTGGAAGCGAAGGAACACCAAAAGGGATAGAGCTAACACACCAAAACTTTATGGGTAATATCAAACAGATAGCTACTCTAATGAACCCAAATGATGATGATGTAATGTTAGGAACTCTACCTATATTTCACTCATTTGGACTAACAGTTACAACCCTATTCCCACTAATAGAGGGTGTGCCTGTAGTATGTCACCCTGACCCAACAGACGGATTAGGCATAGGAAAACTATCAGCAAAATATGATGCCACTATCCTATTTGCAACAGCTACGTTCTATAGACTATATGCACGAAATAGAAAGATTCACCCTCTAATGTTTGACAAACTACGATTTGTGGTAGCAGGGGCAGAGAAACTACCTAAAGAGATAGCCGAACTATTCAAATCCAAATTTGGAAAAACTATCCTAGAGGGGTATGGAACCACAGAGACCACACCCGTAGCTAGTTGTAATATCCATGATGCTATAGACCCCGATGATTATCATGTTCAGGTTGGAAACAGAGAGGGAACTATAGGTCTGGCACTTCCAGGGAGTAGCTTTATGATAGTTGACCCTGATACATTTGAACCTCTACCAACAGGAGAAGATGGAATGATGCTAATAGGTGGAACGCAGGTAATGAAAGGGTATCTAGGAGATAAAGAGAAGACCAAATCCGTAATCAAAGAGATAGATGAAATCCGTTGGTACATCACAGGTGACAAAGGTCATGTAGATGAGGATGGTTTTGTAACTATTGTAGATAGATATAGTAGATTTGCAAAACTAGGTGGAGAGATGGTCAGCCTAGGGCTTGTTGAGAGTGAAATAGGTAAACTTTTGAGCGAAAATGACCAAATCTCTGTAACAGCTATTCCTGATATAAAAAAGGGTGAGAGAGTTGTTTTGATGCTAGAGGGCGAGAAGGATTTGGATGAGTTGAAAAAGGAGATTAGAGAGTTGAATATGAATCCTCTGTTTATTCCTAGCGATTACTTTAAAGTGGATGAGATTCCTAAGCTTGGAACTGGTAAGGCTGACTTTAAAGGAGCTAAGAGGTTGGCTTTGGAGTTGACAAGCACCTAACTAAAATCAAATCTCCTTATAAAATAGAGGTGCTAATTAACAACCTTTGATTTTGAGGAGTTAAAGAGAGTTAACTCTCTTTAAACTATCGAGCCATAGATGCAGGAGGAATAGGTTCACCCCAAACAGTATCGTCAATTACATACTCTTGGACGACATTACCACCTATAATATGCTCATCAATAATTCTATCTATTTTCTCTTTTGTCAACCCAACATACATTGTATGCCCTGGCTCTACCAAGATTACAGGTCCCTGTTGACAACGATTTAGACAAGAGGTCTGAATTGGTGTAGCTGTAGCGATAATGCCTTTCATCATGAGCTGTTGAGATAGATGTTGCATGAGTTGTTGAGACTCTGGGTTATTTTGACTTACACAGCTTGGTTTTGGCATTCCTGGAGGTGCTGACTGTTGACACTTAAATATATAAAATGCAGGTTGTGGTATACCCATCATAGTTTAAATCCTTTAATAGTTAATTAAGAGTATATTACTCTTAATTAAAGAAAAGCTAACTTAAATTTATATCTTCTGCTCCAATAGTTATAATAATCGTAACAAAAAGTTATTCTAAATATGGTGAAGCTGCTCTAAATCCAATACCATTTGTACTATTTGGACTATCTGTATCTATACCTGTTGTTCCTTGTGTCAAGTCCAATTTTGCTCCTCCTCTAACAACTACAGCATAGTCATCCTTGTAAGTCCCTGCACCCATTCCTACATCTATAATACTATTTGCTCCATATATATCATCATAATGGTTGTACCTAACATCATCTATATTTACCTCCCACCAAGACTGAACACTCTCTATGAAAAACTTTATATTTAAATCTCTATCTATTAACCATATCAAATCTTTTAGATACTCTTTGTAACTACTTCCAAACTCATAGACACGAGTCTGATAACCAACTATAGGAACTTGTATATCTCTGCCTAACAGACCATTACGAAGATATGTACCATCACCTCCATTTTCCAAATCAGCATCTAGTAGTTTTTTGATATGAACATACTGTTTTTGTGTCAGAAGCCCCAAATTGCTATTTATAACACTACCATTACTATCATAAATCTTATATTTACTTAGACTTGTCAATATGAGATATGGAGGCATATCTGTAATACGAGACTCTGTACCAAAACGATTTGAATCAAATGATAATGTATCCCCTAGTGGTGTATCGCTTAGATTACTATCTATATAACCACTAATATCCTCTTTTGTATTAATTAAATTAAAGTTTTTAGAGATAAACTCTCTATAGTTCCCTACACTCCTTAGAACCTCATCTTTAGATATTGCAATACCTGATTTTCTAGCTTGATATGAAGATAACCAAAACCCCTTCTCTTTGACTCCATCGTTATCCACATCAAATCCCCCTGGTACATAACAGAAACCTACAGAAATCATGGCTTTTCCCTCCTCTGACTCTGTCTCCCAAGGACAAGAGGCATTAGCATCAAGAGGGTCTCCCTCATCACACTCTAGCTCTTTTAGATTAGCCTGTCCATCTCCATCACTATCATTTGTGGGGTCACTGTTTTCACTATCTACCTCATCCAAGACACCATCATGGTCAGAATCTTTAGTTGCAGAATCCAAAGCATTGATAATACCATCACCATCAAGGTCTCCAAAACCATCAACTTTATCATTTTTACCATCACTATCAGAGTCTGTATTTAGAGGATTTAGACCTAATTGAGTCTCCATAATATCACTTATTCCATCATTGTCATCATCAGGGTCATATGAGTTTCTGATTCCATCCCCGTCGGTATCTATACTATCAGGATAGTTGTCTATATCAGCCAAATCATTGATACCATCACCATCAGAATCAGTTCCATTATCTGCTCTCCCATCTCCATTGACATCTACATCAGCTCCATCAGGAATTCCATCACCATCTGTATCAGGATTTCCAGGGTTTGGGTCTAGGTAATCAGGTAGACCATCTTGGTCTATATCTTTTAGATTATCTATTATATCATTTTGGTCATTGACTCCATCACCATCAGAGTCTACACCATTATCTGGAGTACCATCACCATCCACATCTACATCAGCTACATCATTAATTCCATCCCCATCGCTATCTTGTCCATTATCCAAAACACCATCACCATCTATATCGGCATCTACACCATCTATAATTCCATCTCCATCCATATCAGAGTTATTAGGGTCAGGGTCATAGACATCTAGTAGACCATCTCCATCTCTATCTACATCTGCAACATCATTAATCCCATCACCATCACTATCCGTTCCATTATCATTGACCCCATCTCCATCTACATCTACATCAGCACCATCTGGTATCCCATCCCCATCTGTATCGGGATTATTATCATTTGGGTCTATATCATCGGGTAGTCCATCATTATCACTATCTTTGCTGTTATCTATAGTATCATATCTATCTGCAATACCATCTCCATCAGAATCTTTTCCATTATCTACTTCTCCATCTCCATCTACATCAGAGTCTGTTTTATCATTGATTCCATCACCATCACTATCTCTTCCATTATCTACTTGACCATCTCCATCAACATCAGAGTCTGCTCCATCGGCGATACCATCACCATCTGTATCTGTATTGTGGTCATTTGGGTCTATATCATCAGGTAGTCCATCACTATCACTATCTTCTCTATTATCTATAGTATCATGTTCATCATTAATCCCATCACCATCACTATCTACTCCATTATCAGCTTTGCCATCTCCATTAACATCTACATCAGACTCATCATTAATACCATCTCCATCAGAGTCCTTACCATTATCTATCTCTCCATCACCATCTATATCTGCATCAGCACCATCTTGTATACCATCACCATCACTATCATAATTTTCACTATTTTCATCTTCAATATCAGGTATACCATCATTATCATCATCACTATCATAAATATCATTTGTACCATCTCCATCATGGTCATGACCATTATCTACTATACCATCTCCATTGACATCCGAATCAGCCCCATCTTTGATTCCATCTCCATCTATATCAGGATTATTATCATCTGGGTCTATATCATCAGGTAGTCCATCGCTATCACTATCTACATTGTTATCAATAGTATCTTGTTTATCTGATATACCATCGCCATCAGAGTCTACACCATTATCAATAACTCCATCTCCATTGACATCAGAGTCTGAAAAATCATTAATACCATCTCCATCAGAGTCTATTCCATTATCAGCTACTCCATCTCCATTGACATCTACATCAGCTCCATCAGGAATCCCATCTCCATCTATATCATGATTTGGGTTATTAGAGTCTAGCTCATCAGGGAGACCATCATTATCTCTATCTGCACTATTATCTATAGGGTCTCTGGAATCTCTAATACCATCTCCATCAGAATCCTCTCCTCCATTATCTACATCTGATATATCATTAATTCCATCACCATCCCTATCTGTTCCGTTATCATTAACTCCATCACCATTACTATCGACATCGGCTCCATCAGGAATCCCATCTCCATCGCTATCAGAGTTGTTATCATTTGAGTCTAGTGCATCAGGGAGTCCATCATGGTCTCTATCTCTACTATTGTCAATAGGGTCGTGACTATCTGCTATACCATCTCCATCACTATCTACTCCATTATCAATAACTCCATCACCATCTACATCTGCATCAGCCTCATCATTGATACCATCTCCATCACTATCTATCCCATTATCTACTTGACCATCTCCATCAACATCAGAGTCCACACCATCAGGAATTCCATCTCCATCACTATCTGAGTTGTAATCATTTGGGTCAATATTATCAGGGAGTCCATCATTATCATCATCAAGGTCATGAGTATCATTGACTCCATCTCCATCATTATCTTTGCCATTATCTATTATTCCATCTCCATCGACATCAGAGTCTGCAGCATCATTGATACCATCACCATCACTATCTACTCCATTATCTATCTGACCATCTCCATCGACATCTACATCTGCTCCATCTGTTATACTATCAGAATCTGTATCTCTATTATTATCATTTGGGTCTATAGCATCAGGTAACCCATCATGGTCTCTATCACTACTCAAATCAGGCCACTTATTGGGGTCTAAAGGGTTTGTCCCTGCAATCATCTCATATTGATTAGAGATACCATCACCATCACTATCATTTGTTGGGTCATAATTAGAACGGTCAAGTTGGTCAGGCACTCCATCTCCATCACTATCTTTGATTGCAGACTCTAGTGCATCATCAATCCCATCACCATCTGTATCTTTTCCACTCTCATATCCATCTAAAATTCCATCACCATCTGTATCAGGATTTTTATATTGTGTCCCCAATATAGCCTCTTGTCTATCGCTCAATCCATCACCATCACTATCTATATTCCCCGCTCTATCTTCACAAGCATTTAGAAATAAAATTGACAAAACCAATAAACCTTCTACTATTACTCTTCTCATCTACTCTCTCTTACTCTATTTGGATAACTTAGTATTGCCTCTATTCTTCTATTTTGTCTCTTACCATAGTCTGTCTTATTATCAGCAATAGGTTGACTCTCACCCATACCATAAAAACTAACTCTTGCAGGACTCACACCCAACATAACCAATCTATCTGCAACTGATTTTGCTCTTCTCTTTGAGAGCAAAAAGTTGTAATCGCTCTTGCCAACACTATCTGTATGTCCCACAATTTTTACGATACTACCTCTATTTCTTAGAAGAAAATTTGCAAAATTTTGAATTTTTGACATAGAATCTGGATTAATTGTCGCCGAGGCTATTGCAAAATTGACTCTTAGTGTTGCTTTTGCAGGACAACCAAATCTATCAACTACAAAATCACAAGGGGTGTTAGGACACTGGTCTAGTCTATCCAAGATACCATCTCTATCTCTATCTAATCCTTCTATTTTTTTAGGACAAGTTTTACTATTAATATATACTGGTATCTCTCTTTGTACAACTACTCTCTTTACTGGTCTCTTTACAACTCTCTTTCTAGGAGGAGGTGTAGGTGCAGAGATATGTCTGACCACTCTTCTTTTGTGTCTCTTAACTCTCCTACTCTCTATTGGAAAACTCATACCTACATTAAACATAACTTCATTATTCTCATCCTCTCCTCCAAGAATTTGAAGTATCTTGCCCTCTAATTTTGCTTTGTATCCATTTTTCATCTGATAACCAACACCAAACCCTCCTTGTACAAAAGGGTGACTCTCAAAACTATGTGCAACCTCTGAAGAGACTCTCTCATAACCCAATCCAACTAATCCATATGGAGTAAACTCTGTATAGTTCTCATACTCATATATACCATTGACTGAAGTTTTCCATAGAGAGTTAACTCCATCATAATCAGAAACATTTACAAAATCAATATCAAATCTAGGACTCACTACATATCTATTCATCTGATAGTTAGCACTAAGCCCGTAGTTTTTAAATTTACTTCCACCCTCATTATGAATAGAGGTGGTTCCCACACTGATACCTATCTCATTCTCTATACTACTATTCAAAAAAGTTGTCATTATGAATAGAGTAAATATACTAACTTTTTTCATCAGGACTCCATCTCTCTGTTTTAAGTCTTGATTTTACCATAATTTTTTAATAAAAGTATTATTTTAAGCTTTTTTTAATAGAAAAGATAGTTAGTAGAACATTGAATATTAAATACTATTTAAGACAATGTTATAGGTGTAAAGTTTTATTAGAAATTGTGAACTAAAAAAGGGTAAACTAATTAACATAGGGGAGGCTAATTTTTAACAAAGAACAACTAGCTTCACGAATGCTCTAGTATCAAGAAGCTAATGAGCATTCATGTTTTAATTAATATACAATCTCTGCATTACCATAGAGTGTCTCTATTTTGTTCTTTAGAGCTTCCATGACTTTTTTCTTTTTGAGCATCTGTTCGATATTTTGTTTTGAATCTTCAAAAGATATTTTACCAGCCTCTTTTTTATTGAGTAGATAGACAACATGATAACCATGTTTAGTCTCTATCGGTTTTTTGAGTAGAGTTTTTGGTTTTGCTTTGTAGGCTGCATCAAATAGATTCTGAGGTGCTTGACCCTCTCCGAACCATCCCATATAACCATTTTGTTTATACTCTTTTGCTATCTCAATAAACTCTTTATTTAAATCTTTGGCATTAGTTAATCTTTTGATAATACTTTTAGCCTCTTTTTGGGTTTTAGTTATAATATTTGCTATCTCTATAGAGTTTGGAAAATTAAATTTCTCTTGATTATTGTTATAAAAATCCTTTATTTCAGAGTTAGTTATATTTGTTGATTTAAACTCTTTTTGTTGATATGCTATAAGTGCTATAGAACCCTTTATATTACGAATTTGTGCCTTTGTCAAGTTCTTTCCAGCAGCTTTTTTATACTGTTTTTCTGCTAACTCTTTCTGTTTTTGAAATGCCTCTTTGAATTTGGGGTCATTGACTATATCACTTTTTAAAAGATATGCGTGAATTAACTCCTCTTTTATTAGATGCTCCATAAGCTCTGCCATTTTGGTATCATCAAGCTGTTCATAGCCTTTTGGTATAATAGAGTCATCTACTTTGTGTCCATTTACTGTCACGAGTGTTTTACTAAAGATAAGTGTAGTCGATAGTAAAAATATTGAGACGAAGGTGAATATCTTTTTTTGCATTTGAAATTCCTTTATGCTAAAATTTTATTGCAATTTTAACATAAATGATTTAATCTACTGTCTCTGCTATAAAAGTTTTTATTACTTTTCCTCCAAACTTATAGATACCATTTTCTAAGCTAATATATAGTTCATCACCAGATTTTGGAGTGGTTTTTACCATATTATCCAAAAGCTTCTCTACATGACACCGAACAAAACATGCCACCATACCCGTACCACAAGCCAATGTCTCATCCTCTACACCTCTCTCATAAGTCCGAACAAACAGTTCATCTCTCATCGGTTTACAGATATTAACATTAGCATTATATTTGTACCGTAGCCTTCTCATCTGCTCTATATCAAACTCTTCAATCGTATCACGAATAGCTACAAGATGAGGAACACCCGTATTTATAAGCCACCAGTTTTCCCCATCCTCCTCTACTCTATTTAGAATTTTAGGTGTTCTCATATCACTAACTACATATAGTCCATTGATAGTGGCTCGAATAACACCTGCGCCAGTTAAAAACTCAGCTTTTCCATCTTTTGAGATTCCTTTTTCATGTGCAAAGTGTGCTACAGCCCTAGAGGCATTACCACACATATCAGCTAGACTTCCATCTGAGTTATAAAACTCCCACTCAAAATCATACTCCTCATGTGGTAGTAGAACTACCATCCCATCTGCACCTATACCATTTTGGCGATGACACAGTTTTGAAGCTAGTTTACTTCGGTCTGCTCTATCTTTTGCAATAAATATTATAAAATCATTGCCGTTTGCTGAGTATTTTGTTACTCTCATGTATTAATCCTTTTTTTGTTTTTATAAATAGAATAAATAGAGTTAATACAACAAAAATCAATATGCTATTTCCTATAAAATCGTGTGCCAAGGAGAAGTTTCCTACCTCATCCAATACGAGCTTAGCTACTAGCCATATTCTAAATATATTAATAGTTGTAATAACAGTATATCCAATTATGCTCCATTTTATTTTATCTAATATAGTGGATGGAAAAGCTATAATAGATGATAAGAAAAAGAGATATGGAACCATACCATTACACGCCTTTTCTATAACTAAACTGTAGTGGTTGTTTATAATAATCTCATACCCTTTTGTTATCCCATCATTTAATGTTAATGATACTATATAAGCTGTCATATCTGTTTGTAGATGGTTAAGAATATCTCCAAGAGGCGATATATCCCAATAAAACAGAGTAAATAACAAGGCTAAATTAAACCAATATAATAGTATGAATTTTTTCATTATTTTTTAGATTTTTTTTTCTTATCATTAAAGGTAATTGTTCCACCAGCAAACTCTTTTTTTGTTAATCTTATTTTTATATTTTGTATCATAAAACTTTGAGTATCTTGCCCTATAGTTTTTGATATGACTAAAAGCTTATCTCTTTTCTTACTTTTATATATTTTAAATAACTCCATATTCATAGCTATCTTATCAACAGCCACATTTTCTTCCATTCTTAGAGGTAATTCATACTTTGTCCCCTCTAATCGTAGAAGAGTATTATTCTCTTTATATACCAACCATACAACCTTGACACTTTGCAATCCATAGATGGAGTGTTGAGTATTATCTATAATAAGTTTATCAAATTTTTTCTCTTTATAAGTTACTGAGATATTTTCATCAGCTTGTAGTATATCCATATAGAGTATCTTGCTACCCTTCATCATATCAGAACTCTTCTCTAAATGATTAAAGAGATTTTTATTTGATGCACGAAGTATCTCTGCACTTTTATAGAGAGCCATCAGCACCAAAGAGAGTAACATTATAGAGATAAGAACCTCTAATAGCGTAAAAGCCTTTTTATTTTTTGCTCTCATTATTTACTATTCACTAAGTTAATCTTCCATAATCCCAATACGAACACACTCTTCATAACTAGTCTCTCCTTCAATAAGCATCTCTTTGAGTTTATCAGCAATGGTTTTCATTCCTGCCTTTTTCATAGCTGTACGAATCTGGTGGTCATTTAATCCATCCTTCATCATAATTTTAACAGAGTCATTCATAATAAATAGTTCACCAACAGCTTTTCTCCCACTATATCCAGTAAAATCACAATCTTTGCAACCTTTTGCCTTATAGTATATAGCATAAGGAGGTAGTTGTAGCTCATCTATAACTGATTGTGGTAACTCCGTTGGCTCCTTACACTCACATAGTCTTCTCGTTAATCTTTGAGCAAGAACACCAAGAAGAGTAGAACCAATTAGGAAATTCTCTATACCCATATCCATCAAACGAGAAAGAGCAGAGGTAGCATCATTGGTATGTAGAGTAGACAACATAAGGTGACCTGTTAAAGCAGAACGAAGTCCAATATCAGCTGTTTCACTATCTCTCATCTCTCCAATCATTATAATATCAGGGTCTTGTCGTAATATAGAACGAAGACCTGCTGCAAATGTTAATCCTACCTTGTCATTAACCTGAATCTGATTTACATTCTCTGCATTATACTCTACAGGGTCTTCTACAGTAATAATATTCTTATCAGGTGTAGCGATATGTTGTAAACAAGCGTGTAGAGTTGTTGATTTACCAGAACCTGTAGGTCCTGTTACTAGAATCATTCCATGAGGGTGTGTAAGTAGTTTGTTTAGGTCTCTTGTGAGGTCATCTGAAAACCCTAGAGTCTTTAGAGTAGGAATGCTTTCACTCGTCATAAGAAGCCTCATAACAACTCTCTCTCCATAGTAGGTTGGAAGTACAGAGACCCTAATATCTAGTGATTTACCTGCTATAGTTACCTGTGTTCTACCATCTTGAGGTACTCTCTTTTCTGATATATCAAGGTTTGAGATAACTTTAATCCTAGAGATAACAAGACCTGTAATATTTTTGTCTATATCCAAATGCTTTTTCAAAGCACCATCAATTCTTAGACGAACCTCACCCTTTTTCTCTAGCGTCTCTATATGAATATCACTAGCTCCCTTTTTAATAGCCTGGAAAAATAATGAATTTACTAGTTTTACTACAGGTGCAGACTCCTCATTGGATAGTAAGTCTTGTGAATTTCTAATAAAATCAAGTAGGTCTGACTCTACCTCTATAATATCATCTCCACTCTCTGTCTCAATAGAATCAAAATCACTTCCAGTCTTAATCTCTCTAAATTTATTTTGCAATCTCTCAAAACTATCAGAGTCAACCTCTACTACAGGATAGTCAATATCCAATTTGGATAGATAATTAAGAGCCGTAGATAGAGTACTTTTTTGTACAATTGTACACTCTTTGCCCTGTACCATAGCAAAGAGAAGATTATGTTTCATCGCAAGTGTATTATTGACATCATCATTCCAAATTGGTTCAAGGTCAATATCTTCAATAAATGGTAGTCTCATTGGCTAAATGTAGTCCCCTCGTTGTATTCAATACCTGTATTAATCTCATTGAGGTTAATACTCTCTCTATTTTCTTGACCAATACTCTCTAGTATAGATTCACTTCTGATAGTAGGAGATTCATCCTCTATCGTTGGTATAGTCTCATACTCTATGGTAGATGAATCAACTTCATTTTGAGCTGGAGTATAGTTTGATTCAACTATATCATTATCTTTCCTTACTCTAAAAAAGCTTCTCGATTGACTAGAGAATGTTACATGTCTTCTATCCTCATCTATACCTAGTCTCCTCTTTTCTAGTTTATTTAATACTATTTTATTAAATTGTTTTTGTATAGAGTCTAACTCATTGAGATTTTTACGCAATGTTGTTAAGTCGGAACTCTTTTTAATAATATATGGAGTTAGATAGATAACAACATTTATCTTATTCTTCGCCTCTCCCTGAGAAGTAAATAGTCGTCCCAAAATAGGAATATCACCAAGTATAGGAATTCTAGTTGAGCTTTTACCTGTTGAAGTTTTAATAAGTCCACCTAAGATGATAGTCTCTCCATGATTAACAATAGCATTTGTCTTAACAGACCTCTTTGTAGTTGTTGGTCTATCTGCCGATGCACCAGAACCAGGTAATACATCCTCTATGGTAGTCTCTACTTCAAGCGAAACTTTATTATTACTAGATAGTCTAGGTTTTACATTGAGTGTTATACCAATATCCTCTCTACTATAATTATTTAGAACATTAGAAGAGCCTTGAGTACTCTGCTGAGATTGTGTTATGATAGATTGAGTTTGACCAACATATATATTAGATGCTTTATTATTGGTACATAAAACAGAAGGCTCTGATAGTACCTGTGCTGCACCATTCTGCTTTAGTAGGTCTAGTTGTATTCCTGTAGAAAACACCTCTTTGATCCCCTCATCAAATGCGAATTTACTGCTAGTCTCAGTACCTATAGCATTACCTGCATCATTATAAATAGTCTTGGTTCCTCCTTGGTTCATAAAACTCATCAACTCTCCTGATATAGCAAGAGGTGCAGCACCTGAACTAGCAAGTAGTGAAAAGACCCCTTTTGAAGTTATAGCACCACCCGAAAATCCATATTTTACACCTATATTCTCTGCAAGATTAGTGTTTACCTCTACAATTTTAGCTTTTATATATACTTGTGATTTTTCTATATCAAGTAGCTTTACTGTCTCCCGAATATTCTCTATCTGAGCAGAGTTTGCTAGAACTATTAAAGCATTCCTCTCAATATCACTTGCAATGACAGCTTTTTTTACCTTTGCATTTGAGGATATAGGGGAGCGAGAAGAACCCTTTTTCTGAGTTATTGATAATTTTTTACCCTTTGCAATAGCATGAATAGAGCCTCCAGAAGATAGATTTCCCGTCATTTGGGGTAGTATTTTACTTAAAATCTTCTCCATCTCTTCAACATTCGAATTCTCTAGTGGTATAACATACATTCGTTGAACATCTCTCTCTTCACCTTGAATATCAAGCTCTTTAATATAAGTAACTAATCTATTTAAATTCCGACTATTTCCAACCAAAATAATTGAGTTACTACTATCATCTTTCATTACAGATACTTTTTCACTAACTATATCCTGTGCAAAAAGCTCTTTGGACATACTTTGAATATTTGGAAAGACATCTTTTACCAAAGCATTTTGAAGTGTTACTATTTTACTCTTCTTTCTTTCACCCTTTTCAATCTTATCTATTAGCTCTTTGATAGATTTTAGAGAGTGTGGATATGCCGTAACTACCAATAGATTATTTTTTTTAAAGGAGTTTACCTTTGCACTTTTGTGAAGTAGTGGTTTTATTTTTGACCTTATTACAGCAGCATTTACACTACTAAGTTGAAAGATTACGGTCTCCATAATCCCACTACCTCTACTTATATTATTTTTAACTGCTAATCCCTCTCCAGGAGCATCATTAATTTTTACAACTTGATAGTAATCACCTTTTGGTACAAGTGTCATCTTTTTGGTTGATAAAATAGCATTTGCTAAAGGGATAAGTTGATTTTTTTCTATTGGTTCATTTGATTCAAAATTTATTTTTCCTTTTATATCACCATCTATAAGTATGTTTTTTTTAGTAAGTTTTCCAACCATCTTTATAAAATCACTAATACTTAAATTTTTGAAATTTACATCAACCTTCTCTGCACTAATCTGCATCGTCAAAACAAGAAGGACTCCTATAACTATTTTACTTAATCTCATACTCTAACTCCATATCCTGATTATTCCTTTTTATACTTAATGTTAAGTTCTCAATACTACCCATCTCTCCATAAAATGAATAGGCTGACTTATAACTATTTAACTCTTGTCCATTAACAGACTTGAGAATATCACCCCTCTTTAGACCTAATTTTTCAAAATCACTACCTTTTTTTACAAAGTTTACCTTAAATCCTTGTAGCTGACCATTTACTTTATATTCACCTATACCAATATCTTTCCATACTTTGTTAATATCTTTTGTATAAGAGGTGAGTAGCCCTTTTGAGACAACCCTTCCTACACCATCTCTGTTTTCAACAATATCACTACTACTAGTTTTCTCTTTTTTACTCTTAGATGATTTAGATACTCTAATAAAACTATCACCTTTTATTTTGGCATCTTCTATAATTAATTTGAACTCTTTACCATTTTTCTTGAAAATTGCATAGTCTGGACCTGCAGAGGTTAATACAAACCCATCTATACTATTCTCTTTTTTATCACCCTTTGATAAAACATAGGTTTTTTTTGCTTTTTCTACAGTTACAACCAACGCATCAGAGGCGTTATATAGTGCTATAAGCTTAATCCCCTTCATTGTACCAATTACAGGCTCTTTTTTTACAGTTTTTTTTACAACTACTTTTTTTGAGGGATTGGCTAATTTTACACGATAGTAAAGAGGCTTTGCTTTTGAAATCTCAATATGCTCTACACCACTCTTAGGGAGAAATAGTATACTAACTGTTAACCATATAATCTTGGCTATAACTCCCACTGTTAATAAAAATAGTAGTGTAGTAAAGAGCCTATTTTCCGAAAAACTTTTCATAATAGAAGCCCTCCTTATCTTTCTTTAGAAATTTTCTAAATGAACTAATATTCTTTTTCTCATTTAATCTAAAAAATAGTTTGTTTTTTCCTATATAGTAACCACCAATGGTTGAACCAAACGAGCCATTTCCATCAACAGCAACTTTATATGGTTTGAGTATACTAAAAGTAGCTGTCACTCTATCTATTGATTTTGGTACAAATTTATGCACACCTTTATCTGTCTCTATACCCTCTATAGAGAGTTGATTGTATAGGAAAAATATATTCAATTTAAGTGATTTCACTTTTGCCATATTGATTCCTTTGACAAATATATCTGCATCATTAATCGTTAGCCCAAATAGAGTATCTGAAAACTTCTCATTACTAATTACTATACCCTCTTTCTCCAACTTCTTCTCTAAAAGATAATATATCTCCTGCTTGGGTGAGAAGAGTACAAGAAAAAGAAGTAGTAGAAAAAAACCACCTATGCTCTTTTTTACCATCTGCATATTAACTCCATTTTATACTCCTCTTTTCCACTCTCAAAAACTTTTAGTTTTGAAATTTGAAAAGGTCTATTCATAATCTTTTTGATAATCATATTTAACTCTTTTATATTCAAATCAACATAGGTTACAGTAACCTTTTCACCAGTCTTTTTAAATAACTTAACTTTCTTTTTCGCTACAATAGTTTTTAAAAGTTTTGCATCCTTTGCTGTCTGTTTATTGACCCATAGCTTTTTTAACTCAGATACTCTACTTATTTCAGAGATACTACTCTGTATATCTACTCTTTTACTCTCTACAAAACTCTTAGCAGAGAATTTATAGAAAAGAGCAGTTATAACAAAAATAGTTGCTATTAATATAACAAGTTCATTTCTAAATCTCTTTAGCATCATTAGATTCATAAAATTTTCTCCATTCTAATCTTCTTGCTACCCTCTTTTTTTGTTTTAAATTCTTTCTTTATTGCTTCTCTTTTAATCTGTTTCATTACCATAGAGTTATCAGTTTCAATAATAGCAGATACTTTTTTATCATCAACTACAAGCTCTTTTAATCTACTTTTTGCCGATAATAGCTTGGAAATCTGCTCTACACTATCCCTTTTGACTCTCTCTACCCTATCTATTGGTTCATACTCTCCCAAAATACTTTTACGAACTAGACTAGAACTCAATCTAGGATTCTTATCTAGGAGCATCTCCTCTTTTTCCAAAGAGTCTCTTATTGAACTCTTGATACGACTACCCTCTACAATAGATATAACACCTAATATAAGTAGTAGAGAAGTTATAATAATAGTCTCTTTTAGAGATATAAAAGAGCCATAAGAGCTACTTAGAGCTATACCGTTTTTTAAAGGGGCATTTTTTAGGTCTAGGTGAGCATATTTATAATCTAAATTTATTAACCTCTTAGGTAATATTGTCACTATACCATCTATCGATTGCATTGCACTTGTTGAACCTAAATCAATAGCATCACTCATATATGCAGATAGCTCTTGAGCAAAAAATATTTTAGATATTTGATGTATCTTGACTCCTCTACTCTCCAAAAATGTTGTTATCTCATCAACACAATAGGCAAAGAAACACCAATAATCTTCACATTTATAGACATGAAACTGATACTCTTTGCTGTTATCCAAATAATCATCAAATAGAGAGGGTGCTATCTGCTTAGCTTGGTAGGAGAATCGAACTCCTAACTCCTCTCTTAAAAATGTATAAAATTGTGGCGTAAGTATTATATCAACACTATCAATGGTTGTAATACTCTCCATATCTCTATGGACTAACAGTCTCCTGTTAGAGTTCCCCATTAAATTCAAAATTTGCACTCCTTTCTTGCGAATAATCAAAACTAAAACTATAATAACTATTACGATAAAAGTATCTCTCTTCACAGTGCATAGCGTTTAAAGCTTTTTTTGAAAATAACTTTTTATTTATAACTTCACCAGTCGCATTTTGTGCTAGATACTCTATAAGCGTCATCTTGTTCTCGCCTAACTCTCTCTCTCTTAACCATTCATCTTTTACATTATCCAGAGGAATATCAAATGCCATAGATATAAGCTCAGCAGTTATATAAGCTCCATCTATAGTCGCATCTTTTGCTACATCTACAAAGACAAAATATCTATCCCATGGGATTTTAAATACCTTATTATCATCATATCTTAGGCGATAATCTAATAATATTCTATCAAATTGTTTTTTTGATATGATACCCTTTTTCTGCCTTAATCTCTCTTCATACTTACTATCTTCTTTGGGAAGAGCATTAATATTAGCAAGAATCAGCTCCTCTAATCGGTTAGGCTCCTCTATCTCATATTTGTCTATAATCTTTGATAATATATCTCTAGCTAAATCTAATCTAGCAGTCTGTTTTTTTGTAAATGATTCATCTAGCCATTTTATAGGAACACCCACCATAAGTGGTTTGCACTGTAGATTTATATTAAAATCACTTTTGGGTTCAGATAAGACCAAAGGCAGAGAGTAAATCATATCTAATCTCTTACTATCAGCTTTATTTTTTGGAAAAAATCGTTTTAAAATATCGGTTGTATTTTTATAAAATAGATTCCCTTGAATAATAGCTGACATCCTACCAGCATCCTTTTGAACCTTTTCAAGATAGGAAAATGATACAGCAACTATAGAAAGTATAGATGCAATGACTAAAAGTGTAATAAAAAGGGCAATCCCTCTTTTTGTTTTATCCATAATAAAGCTCAATTCAAGTAAAATCGCTATTATTATAACTAAAGTTAACTAAGGATTTTTAAATATGACTAAAGTTTATGAAATAAGCGTAGAAAAAGAGGTATTCTCAATGGAAAATAAAATCAAAAAGCTAGATAAAATATTTGAGCTTAAGCAAATAGAAGCAAAAAAAAGAGCTTTTTCACTTATTGAGCTATTGGTTGTTATCTTAATATTAGGACTTCTAGTTGGTCTTGTTGCCCCACAAGTGATTGGTCAAGGTACTCAAGCACAGATAAAACTCACTTGTACTCAGATGGGTTCAGTAAAAGAGGCTCTCAAGATGTTTAAACTAGATAATGGGAAATATCCTGATACTGATGAGGGGATTGAAGCACTAATTAAAAATCCAGATGCCGAAAAATATCCAAACTACTCAGGTTCACCATATCTTGAAAAGTTACCAAAAGACCCATGGGGGAAACCATTTACCTATATCAAAGTGGATAAAGGTTTTAATATAATCAGTTTTGGACCAGATAGAGCAGAGGGTGGAACAGCCGAGGATGCAGATATTGTATTCCCTAAATGTAGCGAGTAGGGTTGGCTTTAGCCAACCAATAAATGGTAAATAATGAAAAAGGCTTTTACCCTAATAGAATTAATCATTGTTGTTATGATTATCTCGTTGGTTGGTTTTCTTGTTTTTTCAGAAGTTGTCCAACAGAGTAAACGACCTGAAAAACTAGAACCCATGACACTTCCTACTACTCTTAAGAGGCTATATCCTCAAGCAGAGGATATAGAGTTTTTTTGTATATCTAAATCTACAGACTGTTATATAGCTCAAGGAGCAAATATCACCCCATATGAAGGAGCTGTTGACTTTGGAAAAAATCTTGAAGTTTATGTTGTGGATGAGGATAATCAACTAGTTCAACTAGATGATTTTGGTAGAATAAAAGACAATAAAATAACTCTGCGTTATACTCTATATGCAAATAAAAGTACCTCTGAGGTGATACTCTCTAATGATAGTGGAGTATACTATCTCCCTACCTATTTTGGAGAACCCAAAGAGGTAGATGATTTAGAGAGTGCAAAACAGCTTTGGATTAAAGAGGAGTATAATTTGAGAGACTCGGGGAATTACTATTAAGTGAATGGTGAATAATGAATAGTGAAAAATTAGAAAGTACCTCTCGTTCCATCCTCTCTGAGGTGGAATGCATAGGCAATAAATATGGCAGTCAGCATTCAGATGCTTTTACTCTTATAGAGGTAATTATGTCAGTTCTCATAGTCTCTATAGTTGTAATGGGAGCTATGAAGCTACAGAGTAAAAATCGTGATATGGCTGTCTATATAGCCCAAAGAGGCAATAGTGAACTTGATAACTCCCTCTACCTCATCAAAAAAACCTATCGTTATGACAAAGATGAAAAAAATGCCTATGAGATTTTGCGTGATGAGTTTAATATAAAAGATGATGAGAGTAGAGAGGCACTCAAAGCTATTACTAAAAAGATAAATATCACCGAAGAGGAGGATATACCTATCTCTGTAGAGGAGGATGCCTCTCCTGTCTTTACCTTTTATACCAATGAGATACTCTTAAAAGGTAAATATCCTGCAAGATACTATAATTTTAAGTAACTCTACGACTGTGTATTAGAAGCATTATAAATGCTCCAAATGTAATAATGGCCTCAATCAAAAATAGATACTCACCATAAATCCACCTAGCTAGTATAGACCCTACAGCACCACCTAAACCAAATCCAATTCCTAGAAGAAACTGTTGTGCCAATTTTTTTTGGCTATATATTGAGAAGACATAGCTTATAGTTGCTACATGATATAGAGCAAAACTAAAAGCATGTAGTGATTGTGAAGTAAAGGTTAACCAAATATTCTCAGGATAAAGATACAGAAGCATCCACCTAAAAACTGTTATTAGTGTTGCAATTTTTAAAATATTGAGTATATTTTTCTCTAAAAATGAGTTTTGAAAATAGAGCATAACAATCTCACAAATAACACCAAATGACCACATCCAACTAACTATCTCTAAGCTAACACCATGCTCAATTTCATAAATAGTAAAGAAAATATAAAATCCACCAAATGCCAACTGCATTAGAAATAGACTAGCCCAAAAAGCCCAAAAACGGATTAGAGAAAATGAGCTATCACTCTCTTGCTCCTCAATATTTTTAGACTCCTCATCAAACTGTAGTGCAAAATAACCTACTACTAGTATCATAAAAGCTGTTCCTGCCAAATAGTAGAGTGCTTCATATGGAGAGGTTAGTATCTTCCCTAGCCATAATGCAATAACAATAAAACCAACAGACCCCCAAAGACGAATCTTGCCATACTCTTTTTTTGCAATCTGTTGCATAGAGATAGTCTCTACAAAAGGAAGAGATACTCCCATAGATGCTCCAAAAATGAGATTTGCAATAAGATATAGATAGAAATTTTGTGTAGTCCCCAAAAAGAGTAGAGTAGCTACAAAGGTAGAGACCAAAGAGAGTAGATAGATTTTTTGATTTAACTCTATTAAATGTTTAAAGAGAAAAGGAAGCAAAAAACGCATAAAAGGGGCAACAGCATAGACTACCCCTACTTGTGCCACACTATACCCAAAATCAGTAAGGACTTTTGGCATAAAAATAATATATACCCCAACTAGAGCAAAATAAAAGAGATAAAAAAGAGATAAAATAACTTTCACTATTTACCATTCACTATTCGTTATTCACTAAAACAACCCCTGTGTTACTAAGCAAATCATGTAAACCCTTGTTATCTTTTCTAAAAAACATCATAAGCCAACCTACTACTGTTACCATAGCCAAAATCATAGCTAGATTTCTAAATACAATAGAGAATAGAGGAGGCTTTTCACGGGTATGAATATCTATAACCTTTAGGTTATAGTTTCTATACCCTGGAGTCTGACCATCTCCAAAATACATAAATAGAGTCTGTACAGTAATGAATGGTATAAGTATATATAACCACCCAATTAATCTATTCTCTGCAAAAGCCTCTCTACCACCCATTACTAGATAAAAGACAATATACATAATAGGCATTAGAAGCATAAATGAGTCAGTTATAGCTGCTTTGCTCTTTATTTTATTATTTGCATAGTGCATACTCGGCAGTTTTCTTTTTTTCTTCGGTATATGCGTTGTTTTACCCTTTTTAATATCCCTAAAACGCTGTTTTCTCATTAGAAATCCCAAACTACTTTGCCATATAATCCACTAAAGTCTGCATCCATACTAGTATCATCTACGTCATCTATTTTTAGTTTAAAAGCCTTATATCCTGCCTCTATACCAAATCCAAGCATAAATGAGTATCTAGCACCCATCTCTAAATCATACAGAGTATTGCCATCATAGGTAATATAGTTTCCCTCTAATTGGAAACTTAAATCTGTGGTAGGAACGTCAACTCTTGCTTTTGCATATAACATAGGGATAGGAAGCCCAATAGAGCTATTTTCATGCTTAGTAGTTGTATCTACCTCTATATAACCATCAAGATACTTTATATTGATTCCCGCATCGAGATTTAACCAATTATCTAGCAACTCATAATATAGAGTTATATCATATATATCTAAATCTAACTTGGTATGTATTCTATCTCTCAAATTAAAAGAGATACTATTCCAAGAGAATCTTTTGGATACTGTCCCATCTCCTTCATGTCCAAATGAGCTATATCCAACCTTGATATTTGGAATAATAGGAACAGGATGTTCAAAATAGGCTTTGATAAAAATATCACTCTCATCTTCCCATTTTAAATCACTCTCTATATCTATTACATCATCTCCATTTTGTGCTGTACCACTAGGAGAGTGATTATAGTAACCTAAATTGACCTCTCCACCTATAAAATCAGCCATACCAACTGTAGTAGCAAGGACTGTAGCTAAAGCTATTTTTCTCATTTAAAGTCTCCTTAAAATTATATACCTACCATTATAGCAAAATATTTACATCTTTGCACCTAAATTCATAGAGAATATAGGTAGTAGCATCGCTGCTACGATAACCCCAACAACCCCACCAATAAACAGCATCATCATAGGCTCTAGTAGACTAAGTAGAAGTTTTAGTTTATCATCATTCTCCTCCTGATAGAGAGCAGCTATATTACTCAAAATATTTGCAACCTCACTAGACTCCTCACCCAAAGCAAGAGCCTGCATAAAATTTCGTTTTGGCTTAGTCCCTTTTCCTCTCTGCAGAGCATGAGAGAGTTTATTACCCTCTATAACTTTGTGAGATGCCTGTTCAAATGACTCTTTAAACGCAGCATTAGAAAAAGTAGTAGTAGCAAGTTTAACAGCATGAGCATATGAGACCCCTGAATCTAACATCAATGATAGGATATAGGAGAACCTCCCCAACTCATGATTTTGAATCAATGCCCCAATAACAGGAACCTTTAACATAAAACTGTCATAGGTTCTTTGAAAAGAGTAGATATACTTATAAGCTAGTTTAAATGCAATAATAAATCCTACCACACCTAAAATTAGTGCAATATAGTGACTCCCTAAAAAGTCGCTAATAGATAGTACAAATTGAGTAATAGGAGGAAGCTCCTGTCCTGTGTCTTCAAATATTCCTGTAATCTTTGGAACAACAAATGTAATAAGGAAACCAACCATACCAATAGCCACTATAAAGATAAACATAGGATAGGCAAGTGCAGAGCTAACCTGTTTTTTTATCTTGGCTTGGGTAGAGAAGAAATTTCCCATCTGTATAAGTACAGGAACCATCTTTCCACTCTGTCCTGCAACATTGATACTTTGGAGAAAAAAATCAGGCATAGCATAGACACTTTGAGAGTTTAGTGCATGGTAGAGAGATTTACCCTCCTCTATCATTGTTCGAAGTGAAGCTAAAAAAGAGGCATATTTTTTCTCTTTTTGATGTTGGTCTTCGATAAGCCTTATGGCCGTCAATATAGCCATCCCAGAGTTCAGATAAGATGATAACTCTTTGGCAAAGGAGCTAAGCAGGGGACCTGGCATCTCTCTTTTTGAGAAGTTTTTTAGGGTTATCTCTTTTGTGGTGGATATATTTTTATAAAATATTCCTTGAGATTTCAGCTTTTTTTTTGCCTCCTCTTCACTAGAAGCCTCTAGTGTTCCATTAACCTTCTTTCCTATTTTTGTGATACCACTGTATTTATATAACATCTATAACCTTATTTGATTCTATGGTTATGATTATAACATCAAAACTCTTTTAAGGAACATTTATCACTCAAAACTAGGAAGTATAGCCCCTCCGTTATACTCTTCAGCTGTATTTTCTTGGTTAGTGTCAAACTCCTCTAATGGAGAAGAGTCATCATTTACTTGATTTTGACTAGTTTCTGTAATATTATCATCAGTTACACTATTACTACCTCCTCCACCACAATTCGATATTATAATTGATAAAGTTATTGCAATAACTATTTTAACCAAGATTTTCATCATAATCCTTTTTTTAATTGATTATAACATCTTTTTTGTAAATATGAGATTTTTTGAAGAGATAGAGATTTAGAGAGAGGTCTCAAAAAGAGACCTCTTTAGTTTTAGACGACCAATCAATAAACAATAATTAACTAAAACTTGGCAAGATTGTTCCACCATCATACGCTGGTGCACCACTCTCACTATCGTTTGTTTCATTATTTTCAGTAGTAGCATTATCTTCTGTATTACTATTAGAATCAGCTGTATTAGCATCTCCAGAATCATTTCCAGTGTTGTCATTTGTTCCAGTTGCTGCACTATCATTACTACTTGCTGTGCTTGAACCACTACTTCCACAACCTATAAAGGCTGTAAGAAGCATAGCTATCATGGATAATTTCAATAAGTTTTTCATAAATTATCTCCTCTCTTAATTCTTATCAGAGTAAACCCAGTTCATCTCCGCTGAAGGACCTGCTGTTGAACCTACCATTTGAGTAACAATTGCTGGCATTGGGATATTTGTTATATCAACAAATCCATTTTTACTATCAAACTCACCTTTCATACTAGCACCTTTTTCAAGTTGGTCAGAATTAACCTCTTGAACCTCTTTGTCAAATACAACTCTATCAACACCTGTTGTTTGTGGAGAAGTAATAATTGTACCACCAATAGCTGCTACAGGTGTGTTCTCATCTTCATCATATGTTGTTAGCTTCATAGTAAATGAATATCCTGTTCCTGTTTCAAGAGTTTGATACTTAGCTCCACCAACATAGTCTGGGTTATAGATATATTTACCATTAGCTTTACCAACATCATAATTGTCACCATTGACTTTAGCATTATTTAGTTGAGTTAATATTCTTTTGTATGGTTGTGTAAAGAGTAACTTGTTTTCAATTGAACCAGCTTTATTAGAGAAGTTATAAACAGCTGAATCAATCATAAATTTAGCTGCATCTGCTGTAACACAACCTAAATCATAAACTGCATTTTCACCTGCTGTGGCATTTCCTTCTAATGTAATACATCTATCAGCAATCGAAGCATACTCACCCTCTGTCCATATGATTCTTGTCTCATTAGCATCATCTGTAAAGTTCTCAATAGCTGTTGCATTTAGAAGCATATCTCTACCTGCTTGATTGTTATAGATACGAACTTGTCCTGTAAGTACATTATCAACATCTGTAAATGTTGCATTATGGTCTTTGAGTCTATTTACACCTTGAGTATCAACATAAAACTCTTCCCAAGATACAGTTATATTACCATCAACATTTGGAGAGGCATTAACATCAGTTATAAACATACCATTTTTAATAGCTCCTTTTGTTGGGTCAACAACAGCTCTCCACCCAGTTCTATTTGCATCAAGTGTCGCAGCATAAGCAGCATATAGTGCATCATGTAACTTATGGAAACCTTTATTATTATCAGGATCTGCTACACAACCTTTAGTATCACCCCTAGGTGCTTCTGTACATGATATTCCTGTAGACTGTTCCATACCATAAATAACAACATATCCATAAGGTTCTGTCACCTCTTCGTCAAATGGCTTGGTATCTCCAAAGGCAATTTCTCTATAATCTGTTAGGTCTTGAGCAGTGGTATTTTTTTCTACTTGGTGAGGGAAGATACCATAAGTTCTAATAGAACCATCATCAGATGTTATTTTATTCCCTTCGATAGTAAATCTACAAACATCTTTTGCAGAAAGATAAATATTAAAGTCTTTTACTTCATGAGAATCTTTTCCACCATAAAGAACAGCTTTTGCAACAATAGCTTTGTCTGATGTGTTTCTTACCATGATCTCTGTACCAAAACCTTCTGTTTGGTTAAATGCAGGATAGATAAGTGCATCACCTTTGAATGTTTTAGATAAATTAAGTTCAGATGGTAAAGTACCTGTTTTATGAAAACTACTTCCAACAAATTTAGTACCACCAGTATTATCAGCAACCTCTGTCATAATTGTACCATTACCCTCTGTAGCACCTGCTTTTAGAGTATTTTTTGTCAAATCTGAACTATTTGCATCGGTTACAAACGCTTCAAAAGCCATTGCCCCAGTTGACATTATAGCTACTGCAGCAGCAGCCGATAAAATTTTTTTTGTATACATTAAACATCTCCTTTTGTATTCATGTGTTTTGTTGTTGTATGTAGACAATCTATTGCACCACTATAGAAATTTTAGTATGCTATAAAATCTGTCATGAGAGTATTTTACATGAACTACTCTTAAACAATACTTGAAAATCTGATAAAAAGCACAGATAAATCATTTATTTCTTAAAATAAATTTAAAAAAGTGTAGATTTTGTGTATATGTATCATATAGACTCATTTAGGAGCAAATTCTAATTATTTGCTCCTATTTTATCTCTTTGCCATCTTTATATCTCTTTTTTTCTTTTAATACTCCCGATTCACTATATATTTTTGAAACCCCATCTATTTTTCCAAATCTATATGAAAGTTCTGATTGTAATGTTCCTGACTCATAGTAGTTTTTGATAATACCATCTGCATGATTTCTCTTCATAGGGACTTCGCTTTTTAGTTTGCCTGATTCATAATAACTCTTTACCACGCCTGTCATCTCATTACTTTCAAATAGAGTCTCCTCTTTTAGTCTACCTGATTCGTAGTAGCTTTTTCGGATACCATCTTTTGCACCATTGTCATACATCAACTCTACACCAAGTTTTCCCGAGGGGTAATATCCTTTTTTGAAACCACTCTTTTTCCCATCTTTGTACGAAGTCTCATATTTTAATGTTCCTGATTTATAGAACTGTTTTAGTACACCTTGGACTTTGTCATCTATATATGGAATTTCAAAATGAGTTTTTCCTGATTTATAAAAACTTTTTTCTATTCCACTTTTTTTATCATTTTTATAAAAAGTTGTAGCTTTTATCTCTCCTGACTCATAATAGTTGGTAGCATTACCCTCTTTTTTGCCATTTCTATAAAAAGTTTTATATAGCACCTTGCCAGATTGATAATATTTTGTCTCTATACCCTCTTTTTTATTGTTTCTGTATAATACTTCTATGGCCAACTCTCCTGATGGATAGAAATTTTTTGCAATTCCCTCTTTTTTACCATTTTTATAAGGAATAGTATATTTTAAAATTTTTGATTTTTCAGAATCGCTCATCTTTTTAAGGTAAGAAGGAGAGGCAAAATCGGCCTCATCTCCATTATAATATCCATTGACTATGCCTGTTATCTTTTTGGTACTATTTAACTCATAAGCTATTTCATCTTTTTGTATAATATTTTTAGACTTATAGCTTTTTAAACTCTCTTTATCAGATTTATTATCACACCCATGTAGAGAAAATATAAGTAAAAGTAGTAATCCATATCTCATTTTTCTAACCTTTTATTCTATGTTAATTAAATTTCGCTATTTTATCATTTTCTTCTTTTATACAAATTAATTAAACAGGTTATATAAAGTTGATAAGTATAAAAAATAGTTATTTTAAAGTAACTATTGATTAATAATGTGATATAATTTTCTTAATATTTTATTAAGGTATTAAAATGAAAAGAAATATAAAAATTTTAAGTCTATTGACTATTATGGTAGGATTAGTAAATTGTGGAAGTAACAGTAGTAAAGAAGCCAAGGAACTACTCAACCGAATCTTAACTGTAGTCGGTATTCCACAAGATATTGTGGTTAATATTTGCCAAGATGGAAATAATAATGGAATTTGTGAATCAGCAGAACTTCAAGCACAAGTTCTTTTAAATAAAAATGATTCATTAGATACTATTTGGGAAAAGGTCTCTCTCAATGAAAATAATGAGTTCTTTTTAGAGAACTATGACCCCACAAAAAAGATTATCATGGAACTTCAAAATGCAAAAGAGTTTAAGTTTGATGATGGTAAATTTAATTTTACATATCTCCCTGCTACACAAGAGTTATCTATATTGCAGACAATGGTCGATGCAGGTTATTTAAAATCTACAGATGTCATAAATGTAAAAAAGATGAAAGGTGTAGATAGCTTCTATGAGGTCCTTTTGAGTGATACATATACAAACCTAAACACTTTAAGAGCTATAGGATTAAACAGTAGACAATCTACCCCAAGTACAATGAAAGAGATGGCTGATGAGCTTCTTGAGATGGGTATAGCTGATAAATTTCCAACTGCTATGAATAGTTGTATCGATAAGGAGTGTAGAGAAGGATTACTAGATGAACTCTCCAAAAAATTGATTATAGATGAGGAAGAGGCAAAAGAGATTCTTAAAGAGGAAAGTAGCGATGAAAACGGTACAAAAGAGTTTATAACTCCTACAGGAACACCATTTATTACAAAATGGAACACATATAATGATGGTATATCACAGGAAAAACAGATTACTATACCTACATGGAGTAGTAACCACTCATCACAAAAGGGACAGAGTAGTTCTAAAATTGAAGATAGATATAATTATAGTGTAATGTGGGGTGATGGTACAGGAGAAAACAATATAACTGGAGATATTACTCACACTTATGAATCTGGAGGTTTTTATACCGTTAAAATCTATGGGAAATTCCCTGGAATCTATTTTGGTAAAAATGGTGATGGAGATATCTCAACAGTGGATAATGATGCAAGAAAACTAGTATCTGTTATTCAATGGGGAGATATTAAATGGGAGTCTATGGAGGGTGCATTTGCAGAGTGTAGAAAATTGACTATCTCTGCTTCTGATATACCTAATCTATCCAATGTAAAAAGTACGGAATCTATGTTTTTTGGAGCAACTCTATTTAATAAAGATATAGGAAACTGGAATCTCTCTTCTGTTACCAATATGAGTTCAATGTTTTCATTTGCTACTAGTTTCAATCAAAATATATCTACTTGGAATGTTGGAAATACAACCAATATGAGTTCCATGTTTAAGTATGCGAGTGACTTTAACCAAAACTTAGGTAATTGGAATGTAACAAATGTTACAGATATGAGTAGTATGTTTGAAGGACTTACATTATCAGTTGAAAATTATGACAATATCCTTATAGGTTGGAGTAATCAGAATGTTCAAAAAAATGTAATTTTCGATGCAGGACATAGTCAATATAATGAGGCATATGATGCTAGAAATAAAATTCTCACAGATGAATATGGATGGAAAATTTTAGATGGAGGTAGAGAGAATAAAGGTAATGATGGAGGTGGAAATCAAGAAGAAGAAGAACAATATCAATATTAATAACAATTTAAGTTAGAGTGAGAAAAAATTCTCACTCTAACTACTTTCACTTTAAAAAATAGCACAAACCCCCTTAGTAATAA
>CAZSHP010000002.1:0-62066 GCA_964606545.1 uncultured Sulfurovum sp.
CAACCACAAAATCGCAATGAGGAACAGAGTGTGTAGCACATATATCTACAAAACGCCCCCCAAAACCTCCTCCATGAACAACCAACGCATGGTCATTCTCTGTAAGCAGATTCATAACAGTAGCCTCCATACCTGCTGTGCCAGATGCTGTTAGAAATATAACTTTGCTACCCTCTGGTGCATTAAGCATTTTCAAAAGTCCCTTTTCACAAGCATAGGTCACATCCGAGAACTTACTATTTCTAAAATATGGTGTCTGTTTAGCTCCTATCTCCAAAATCTCATCAGACATCTTAACTGGGCCTGGTGTAAAGATATAATAATCCTCATATATCATAAATTAACTCTCCTTTTTGTTTTTATTTTTTTTTACTATCTGCATAATCTATCAAAACTCTATTGATACTAACTATATCTTTTGGTGTTAACATCTTGGATTTTCTATGTCCTCTTTGAATCAGAGAAGCAAACTCTGCAATCATATAACGAAGCCCACACCCCTCTAACTCATAATTAAATGTATAACTCTTGTGAGTATCTTCAAATCTGACAAAAAACTTTCTCGTTATCCACCACGGTGCAGGGATATATATATAACCTTTGGTTCCAGAGATAACTGCATCCCCCTCTGATTTAATACCTGTAGCTACTCTAGCTACCCCCACTGCTCCACATTTATGAGTGGTAATAATTAGATTGCTTATATCATAGCCATTCTCTTCTTGGTCAAAAAATGTAATACTTTTTCTCTTTCCAAGTACCTTATTTACCAATAGAGATGGTGCTCCTGATAAGATATTTGTTGCTCCTTGAGCCATAAACTCATCAGGATAATTCTTCTCTCTATATAGGCTCGTTCTTGTTGCTCTAACCTCTTTTACATCACCTATTATACCTTTGTCAAGCTCCTTTAGAAGCTGATTAAATGCAGGGAAAAATGCTGTCTTTAGAGCAGATAGCAGAACTTTTTGCTCTCTTTTTGCTATAGATAATAGCTCTTTTAACTCATCTTTGTCTATGGCTAAAGGATTTTCACAAAGTACATGTTTACCTGCTTCTAGTGCTTTTTTGATAAGTATATAGTGTCTCTCCAAAGCTGTATCAATATAGACTGCTTGAATATCTGTATCTAAAAACTCCTCATAATTATCATGTCCATATCTAATCTTGTCATTATCTTTTGTAAATGCTTTGACAGCCAAAAAATCATCTGCATATATTCTGTTTACTCTTATACTAGATACATACTCTGATTCATTAATAAATGCTTGTGTATCACGCCCCAATCCTACAACACCAAGCTTAATAATATCAAAATTTTCTCTTCTAAGTTTTGTACTAGAGATACCCTCTGTTCGAGGTAAATACTCCACATGTGTATACTCATTTAGATAATCAAATGCCCCTACCCAATCATCACCAATAGCAAAGATGTCAACATCATATTTGACCATATCTTCTGCTTTTTGCTTTTTATGCCTCTCTACAATAACTTTATCAACAAAATCTAATGCTTCAATAGCCTTTACTCTTTTATTGGTACTCTCAATTACATTGAGTTTCCCCCGTGAACGGTCATAGTTTTCATCCGTCACCCCGACAATGAGATAGTCCCCTAACTCTTTTGCCCTCCTCAAAATGTTCATGTGTCCAACATGTAACATATCGTATGTCCCATAAGTGATTACTGTTTTTTTATTTTCCATTTTTTATCCTAGCAATTTTATATCAATTTTTGCAAATAGCTCTAATGGATAGAGTTAATCAAAAAATATTGATACTTATGGTAACATATATTCTATATAAAGATAAATAATTTATGAGATTTTTTAATATATAATGTTTTATATCGTTTGAGAATATATCCAATATCCTATCCAAAACTCAAAAGTTTTGGATAAATACCGATAGATTTATTTTACTGATTCTATAATTTTTGTTGCTGTACCATCTGTTTTTTTATCAACAACCTCTACTACATCATCTACAACTTCATCACTTAGAGAAGATTGTGGCAACTTAGACTCTGCACTATCTTTGGTTGCTTTATCGACACTCTTTGCTACTTTCTCTGTAACTTTTACTGCCTTACTTGTGGCTTTTACAGCTTTGTCAGCAGTAGGTGTAGGGTCACTTGAGACACATCCTGAAAATGTGAAAGTGGCAACTATCGTAGCCAATAAGATTTTTTTTGTCATAAAAAATTCTCCTTTTATAATCTTTTGTCCATAATGACAGACAATTATAATACATATCAACTGTTTTTAGTATTAAAATATATCTAAATATTAGATTAAACTCTCTTGTCCTAGGCGATATAGGGCAAAATCGTACTTTATTGGGTCATTTTTATCAAATTCTCTTAATCTTTCAGTCAACTCTAAGGAAGCTCTCATATCGTATGTTTTTCTCCTCAAAAGTCCCAATTTCAAAGAGACTTGAAATGTATGAGTATCCAAAGGCATTATTAAATCTCTCTTGTCTATCTTTGACCAAAGTCCCATATCTAAACTATCTGCTCTAACCATCCAACGTAAAAACATCATATATCGTTTGTATGTACCTGCTGAATTTACTCTTTTGGGGATAGAACCTACCAAAAAATTATAACCCCTACTCTCATAAGAATATATCTTTTTTAGAGTATCTATAAAAACCCATAAACCATCTAAAATATTAAACTCTTTTTTATATCCACTATAAAAAATATTCTCAATAGTATCTATCTCCCGTAGCCTCTTTAGAGCTATAAATAGAGCTACAATATCTTGTGATTTTTGAAAACGATAGTAGTGTTTAGATAATCCAACTCTTATATTATCTTCACTTCTATCCAACAAAGAAAAATCCAACGAATCCAAAAACTTTACTATCTGTTTTGCATTACCATAAGCAAACAAAGCACAAATTAGAGCTATAGATTCATCTGTGTATCTTGAAGCAACCAATAAAGGGTCTGGTCTATCATAAGATAACTCAAAATGACTATCTCTTGAGTTAACCTCTCTATCTAATATCGCTTTTATATTATTCATCTCTATCTTTAGCCTTGTCTCTTCTCTTTTTTATAAACCATAAAAATATAGGAATAAAAAATGTTGCAAAAAGCCATTTGTACTCCTGCTTAAAAAACTCTATAACCTGTTCTTCTATAGGTATATTTTTAACTATTATTCTCTCTTCGAATGTTCTTAGTCTATGAATCTCTTTTCCATTGTCTTTGTTAAATATAGCAGTAACAACCAACTCTAACTCATGCTCACCCACTTTTGTTGGTGTTACACTCCATTTCCATATATTTGTCTCTATTCTTGATAGATACTGTCTAGCAGGAGTAATCTGTTCTATTTCAAAAGCCGAACCACTTAATTTAACCTCTATCAAATCCGATACAGATAGATTTCTCTCAGAAAGAACTTCACTCTTTCTAAAACTCTTCTTTAATTTATCAACACTTTTTCTAAAGTCAATAAGTAGTTTCATTACATGAGCCGTACCTACAGTAATTTCACTAGGTGGATTAAAGACCATATTTGCTTTTTTCATCTTTTTTATATATTTATCAATACCAAACTCTAACTCATCTCTATTTACATTAGCACCTAATATAGTTGGATGACCTTTTGAGACAACAATGGGTGGAGGAGGGCTACCTACATCAACAGATACCATTTCTTCTAAATAATCTGTAGTTTGAGACTCTTTTTTCGTCGAACTTTCACAACCTATTATAAATAATAATATCATAAAGACGAATATTAATCTAGCAGTTTTCATATCAAACCTCCTTATTATCTCTTATATCAATAATACCTAAAAAACGGTTCAATACATCTTTAATATCTCCCTAAACTTACATTGGCATCACCCAAGACTCTATACTCATTACGCCGATTATACTCTCTTTGTGTAGCTTTTATAGAAACTGTATAAAGATTTCCTTTTCCACCAGAACATGGAGGTAAATATGCTCCCTCTTTTTTACCAAATTGCTCTCCTTGGTGTTTACGAATAGATATAAATCCAACGGGAAGAACAAAAGTTTCACCTTTTAATACAGGAATGGTTACACTACCAATACCCTTTTTGACTTCATAGCCTACTATTCCATGACCTCCATCTCTCATACCCTTAAAAGTCTCATCTGAAAAAGAGAGAATAATATAATTGGTCTCTTTAGGAAGATTAGAGATAACAAATGCTGGAGAGTTACCCCCTCCTTTGTGATAATCTGAACAGACCTCATCCTTTGGAACATTTTTACCATTCCACTTTTTATCAACAAAAGAGACATTTAAATCTACTTTGTCTTTGGAGATTATATACTTGGGTCTACTCTTAGAACCATCATAACAAGCACTAAAAGTGAGTGTCAAAACCATAATTATGGCAAATAAAAACATTTTTCTCATATTTTTTCCTATTAATGTTAAATTTTATTCGATACTATACCAAAAAGGTTATTAAATGATAAAACTAAACTGCGATATGGGCGAGAGTTTCGGTATCTATAAACTAGGAATGGATAAAGAAATAATGCCCTACATAGAGATGGCAAACCTAGCATGTGGCTTTCATGCCTCTGACCCTGTAACCATGCACAAGAGTGTAAAATTGGCAAAAAAGTATCAAGTAGAGATAGGTTGCCACCCCTCCTATCCTGATTTGATAGGATTTGGGAGACGAGAAATGAGTTGTACTGTAGAGGAGATTGTATCTATAATCCTATATCAATTAGGTGCATTAGATGCTAT
This sequence comes from uncultured Sulfurovum sp., assembly GCA_964606545.1. GTDB lineage: Bacteria > Campylobacterota > Campylobacteria > Campylobacterales > Sulfurovaceae > UBA1140. The sequence goes on from CAZSHP010000002.1 coordinate 4,755, forward strand.
CTGCAAAAGTTATAATAGAGAGATAAGCTACCTCAAACCTCATGGAGCTTTATATAATGGAATGATGAGAGATATAGAGATATTTAGAGCTATTGTAAAGGCTGTATCTAAATATAATAAATCTATAAAAGTTATGATACTCTCCTCCTCCAAAAACTCCCTTTATGCAAAAATTGCAAATAGATATGGTATTTCTCTGCTATATGAGCTATTTGCTGATAGAGCATATAGAGATAGTGGTCTTCTAGTATCTCGAACTGAAAAAGGAGCTCTTTTAAGCCACGATGAGGTTTTGAAGAGAGCTGAGATGCTATTTAAAAAAGGGGTTATCGAAACTATAAATGGTAGAGAGCTAAAGTTGGAAGCTGATACTCTCTGTGTTCATGGGGATAACAAGGAGGCTTTGGATATGATTAAATCTATCTTTGAGATTAAACCCAAAGATTATCAATCAACCTAGTGCTTCCCAATGCACCTGCTACTAAAATTATACTATTGCCAATCTCTACTCTATCTATAGATTTAAATTCTCTATTGACTATAGCAATATACTCAACATCTATATCAGCTAAAACTAAACTCATCTCATCTTTTATCTTATTGGTATCTAAAATATCCTGCATAATCATATCAGCAGATTTTTTTAGTGAACGAGACAGAGCTAATGCTCTTCCTCTCTCCTCTCTACTTAGATATACATTGCGACTACTAAGTGCTAGACCATCACTATCACGAACTATCTCACAAGGAACTATCTCTACATTTATAAAATAGTTTCGTACCATCTGCTCTATAAGTACCAATTGCTGTGCATCTTTTTTGCCAAAATAGGCTCTAAATTTCGATGGCTTATTATAAGCAATAATATTTAGAAGCTTCATTACGATTTGAAGCATACCATCAAAATGCCCTGCCCTCTTTGTTCCCTCCAATATAAATCCTCTAATAGCAGGTGCTGTGATACTAAGCTCATCAGACTCATACATCATATCAACAGTTGGCATAAAAAGAATATCAACCCCTGCTAGTCGACATATTTTACTATCTGCCTCCTCTTTTCGAGGATAAGCCTCTAAATCTTCACCCTCTAGGAACTGTGTAGGATTTACAAATATAGAGACAATCACAAAATCATCACTATCTCTAGCTTCTCGTATAAGGCTCAAATGCCCCTCATGCAAAGCCCCCATTGTAGGAACAAAACCTACTGTTCCTATTATTTTAGATGTCTCTTTTTTTAGCTCTTCTATGGATTTTACTATAGTCATTTGAATCCCTTTTTTTTAGGAATTATACTATTTATTCTATATGCTTTAGGGTTGTTCTCATTTAAATCCCTCTTTTGTTTTTACTTCAAAGTACTTTGTGTTGCAAAGTATAGTGGAATTGAGCTTAATTTGAACTAAATTTTCAAATATACACCTATTATACAAAATTCAAAACTATTTTTCTATTAGAATATTCTGTATTAGATAAATTCATATGATTTTTTAAGTCTAGTTCTTCTATACTTCTAGCCTCACAAATAAAAAAGGATTTATATAGATGAACAAAATAACACTAATAACAATTATAGCTTTAAGCAGTATCGCTTCAGCTTCACTAGTAGATGATGCTAAAAAAGCAGGATTTACTCCTATACCCACAGATGAAAAAGAGTTGATGAAACTAATAGATAATCCTGCCAATCCAATAAACACAAAAAAAATAGAGCTAGGAAAATCACTATATTTTGAACCTAGACTCTCAAAAAGCAACCTTATATCTTGTAATACTTGTCACAATCTAGCAACAGGTGGTATAGATGGTGTAAGTGCGGCGATTGGACATAAATGGACAGCAAACCCTCATCATCTCAACTCTCCAACTGTATATAACTCGGTATTTATGGAGAAACAGTTTTGGGATGGAAGAGATGCTGATTTAGAAGCACAAGCACAAGGTCCAATGCAAGCTGCACCAGAGATGGCTATTAGCAAGGATATGGCTGTAGAAAGAATTGCATCTATGAGTGGATACAAAGAGCTGTTCAAAGAGGCTTTTGGTGATGATAAAATCACATTTAAACGAATTGCTGATGCTATTGCTGTTTTTGAGCGAACACTAGTTACTCCGTCACGATTCGATAAGTTCCTAGCAGGTGATGAAAAAGCACTCTCCACAGAGGAACAAGAGGGACTAAAGGTCTTTATAGACAAAGGGTGTAGTGCTTGTCATACAGGTGTTGGTATTGGTGGAGGTATGCAGAAATTTCCTCTAGTTAAACCTTATAAATATGCTACTGTTGGAGATTTCAAAGGTAACAAAGATGGTATGGTAAAGACACCAACACTTAGAAATATCATACAAACAGCACCATACTATCATAATGGAGCTGTTTGGGGTATTGATGAAGCTGTTAAGATTATGGGAGAGACCCAACTAGGGGTGACTCTTGCTGATAAAGAGATTAAATCTATTGTCACATTCTTAAAAGCACTCGATGGGGATATGCCAACTATTACCTATCCTAAACTTCCTGCTTTTTCTGCTACAACTCCAAAACCTGATGTTAAATAGTCATGGTCGATACCCAAATCTAATTTGGGTATCAACTTACAGATTATATTTATCTTCACTTCCCATAAATACTATTCCCATTTTTTTAAATTTTCTCTGCTTAGCAACTATATTTAGACTAGAGATATATGGTTTTTGACTAAAACCCTCTCTAAATAGAACTAGATTAATATCAGAAAATAGCATAATATGTTTGGTATCCGTTACTGTTCCTATTGGAACACTATTAATGAGAATATAATCATACTCTCTTCTTAACTTTTCAATAAGTTTTGGTAAACGAGCAGATAGAACCAAATCTGATGGATTTTCAGGTATCTCTCCTACAGGAATAACCGTGAGGTTATTATATAGAGTTGAATAGATAACATCATTAAGAGTAGACCTTCCCAAAAGATAGGAGCTAATACCTGCTGAGACATCCTTTATATCAAAAAGCTTTTGAAGTGTAGGAGTTCTCATATCTAAATCAATAGCAATAGTCTTATAATTTGCCATCTCAAAAATTGCACTAAGATTTGCTGTAGTGATATTTTTACCCTCATTATTCACTGTAGATGTGATTAAAATAACTTGAAACTCATCATCTGATAGTTGTAAATTAGTACGCAAAATTCGATAACTCTCTGCAAAAGATGTATTTGGGTGGTGATAGACCTCTAATCCAATCTCTCTTTTTTTAGAGAATGGAATAACCCCATATATAGGAATATCTGTCTGTTTTTCAATATCCTCTTTGTATCTTATTTTATTATTAAGAGCATTACGAATAAATGCTAATATAGTACCAAATATAGTGCCTAAAATAGTAAATGCTAGTAGAATATTTTTATGACTAGTACCAATAGGTCTAAAGTTTCCATAAGCTTTATCTATAACTTTATAATTTGATAGCGTTGCCACTTTGGCAATCTCATTCTCAGCCTGTTTTTCAAGAAGGAAATCATACATCTTAGAGCTAACTTTATAATCTCTTTTGATATTAATAAGCTCTCTATCTTTTGTTGGAAGCTTCTTTATTCTCGCCTCATATGAGGCTTTTAGACTCTTTAGATTTCTATTTTTATCAGAGATATGTTTTTGTAAATTTTTAATATTTGATATGATTTTTTTTCGTACAGTATTGATTTTCTCCTCTATTGCAATAACCTTTGGATGTTTTCTAGTAAAATCTGATAATAATTCACCTTTTATCAGTTGACTACTCTGAAGTATAGCTATAAGGTCTAGCGTTGGTTTATCATTAAGCTCCATAAGAGATGGTGCAATTGAATCAAGATTATAATTTCCCTTTATAAATTTCATAAGATTTAAAATCAAACTCTCTTTTATATAGTTTTCGGAGAGGCTGATTTCAATATTACTCAACTTATTTATCAAAATTTTCGCCTGTTCTGATGGTTCAATAACCTCATTTGATATACGATATATCTCTAACTCTTTTTCTGATTTACTCAATTGAATCTTCATAGTATTTAGTTTGTTAGTTATAAATTGCAAAATCTTATTATTCTGTTCACTCTTGTTTTTTATACTCTCTTTTATAAAGGTATCTGTCAAAGAGTTAATATATTGAATAGCTCTCTCCTGAATATTATCATTAAATGATATCTTTATAAGTGGAACTTTATCCTCTATTTGAGATATAATAAGATTTCTCTTTATAATTCTCTCATAAATATATCTATGATTTCCATTGATTACTATATCTATAGGTTTACTAAAATTAGAGAGTTTATGAATTCTCAAACTGAAATATTTAGTTGAAATCTTCTCTTCATATTTAAATACCCTATCTTCTATTTGAGATAGAGATATTCCAAATATCATACTTTTCATTCTTTGTACAAATGAGTATTTAAATTTAAGAGAGTATCCATCCTGTTTTGGTACAAGAGTTATCTTTTTACCAAAAATCCTCGAATCAAATATCTTTATATCACTTATATTGATTGCTATTTGGTTATATATCTCTTTTTTTTTATAACTCTTACTATCATAATATTGCACTTTATAATTTACTTTATTTAATGCTTTATTATTTATATAAAAAGTCTGTAAAAAAGCTATATCCTCTTTTATATTTATCTCTTTAGGACCTCTATATGCCTCTAAAATTAGATTTCTATTATTTGATTCACTATCATTTTTAATTTTTACAATAGCATAGGAGTTGTAAATAGGTTGTTTAAAATTTAAAAAGATAGCTGTCAATATAAAAAATAGTAGAGATATATTTATAATAGACCACTTATAATATTTGACTATTTTAAAAGTTTCTACAATATTGACTCTATCTTCGTCCATGTATTGACGCACAAACACCTCCGTAACTGTTAAGGTAACATAACTTTTTAATTTTATCAAATTTTAGATTAAAATCTGTTTTAATTTATTTAAAAATATTGAATAAAATTATATATAATAAAATAAATTTTATTAATCTAAATTGTCTTTTAATACGAGTAGGCTCCTTTAGTAATCTATATAACCACTCCAAATGATAATTTAGGAATAGTTTAGGTGCTCTGCTTTTATCTCCTCCATAAATATCAAAACTTCCACCCAATCCCATATAGAGTGCAGGATGCTCTTTGGCCAACTCATTCATTAAAAACTCCTGCTTAGGACTACCTTGTGCTACAAATACAATATCAGGTCTCTTATTTTGCAAATCTTCAATCAAACTCCTCTTGTCTCCTCTTTTTAAAAAACCATCTCTATATCCAACTATCCTAATATGAGAATACTCTTTTTTTAATCTATCTACAGTAGACTCAATAACTGTCTTGGTAGAACCTACTAAATAGAATGTTCTTGTCTTACTAAATCTCTCTATTATATCTAACCAAAACTCACTCCCTGCTATCTTTACAGCTTTTAGCCTATTCTGTTTTAGTGCAATTACTGCACCAACTCCATCACTATATCCTATATTACTATTGACTATATCTCTTAGCCTATTACTATTTTTTGTAATTTTTTCAGCATTCATAGCTACCAGGATTTTTTTTTCATACATAATCTGTTCTAAAAAATCATCTTTTGAACTAAAAGCATTTATCTTATAACCATTAATAATAGCACTATTCATAAATTAAAATCCTTATTTTTTATGAGTGCATTATCTAACATTTTTTGTTATAAATTACTTATTTTTAAACATTTTATAGCAAAAAAAATTATATTATGTTAAAACATAATGTAATGCAAACTTTGCTAAAATATAGTATAAGTTATCATAACAATTATTAATTTTAATTTTTCAAAGGAAAAATATGTTAAAAAGATTTTTTATATTTTTATCAGCAATGATATTTGCTGTTATACTATTTGAACTATTTCTACAATTCTCTCCATTCTCATTAGGGATTGCACCTGTAATATATGATAAAGATATTGGGAGATGGCACAAAAAGAACTTCTCTGCTAGATGGATAAGAGAGTGTTATAATACAGAGTATTTTTTCAACGACAAAGGATTAATTAAAAATAACTATGAGTATAAAAAGAACAAAAAAGATATAGTTATTTTAGGAGATTCATATATAGAGGCAAAGATGGTAAAGAATAAAAACATAATACATAATGCCTTATATCAAATATATAATGGAAAGTATAATATACTAAACTACGGTCTAGCTGCAACATCACCAACTCAACAGTTTGTAATTTTACAAAAAAAGGTAAATTTCCAAAATACAAAAGAGGTAATACATTTTATAAATATGGACAAAGATATATATGAATGTGATAAAAGAACTCATAATCTATCAATGAGACCAGCAGTATTTTTGGAGTTTACTGATTTAGAGAACTATAGAGTTCTTGCACCCAAAAAAGAGGATACAAAAGAGAGAATTAGGGATTTCTTATCACAATTTGAACTCTATACATTGTTAGCAAGAACCAAAGCTTATATTGAAGATATAGGAGTTAAAGAAGATACTAAACAAGAGAAATTAATAGAAAAAGAAGATTTATCTTATAATTGGTTACAGATAAAAGGTGCTATATATCAGACTAAAAAATTATTAAAAGATAGAGATATAGAGTATAAAATTATAATTTATGGAGCAAATGAGAGACTAAAAAATAAATTGATGACCTTTTTAACCAAGAAGAAAATAGATTTTTATGATCTATATCTTTTGGCAAAAAAGTATAAATTACCTTTGGAGGGGTATCCTTGTGATGGACATTGGAATGACAAATCTCATAATAATATTGCTAAAATAATAAAAAATGAGAATATTATACAGAGATTATAATAGATTATTTATAACCACTTTAAATTTTCCAGAAGATGTATAGATAATTTCATCTTCTTTTATATATCTGATTGCAAACTCTATACTATCTCCTAATATTTTGTATATATTTTCTATTAGTAATTCTCTATCTGCAGAGGTAAAATTGGATATAACAAGATTTACATCAATATTGTTTTTTCTGTTTTGAACAATCTGTCCACATTTTACTCCATTAACTCCTTTAAAAATTATACCACCTATAGTTCCTACGACTTTTGAGTCATCTTTTAAGATGATAAAATCATCAGACCTACCTAAAATAGAGACTATTTTATTATCTTCTATCTCCACACTATCATCTACTCTATATCTAATCAACAGAGAAGATAGGTTATTTAGATTTGTAGTTATTATTGAATCTTTTAAATAGTTGCAGTGAGAGTATAATAGTAGTTCTTGATAATGACCACTACTATTTTGTAATGCTATTGTCCTCTCTGCATTTCCATACCAATCCAAAACTTTTGTGTTCAAAAATTCTTCAATAGTTTTAATCTGTTCGGGAAGAATGGTCTCTGATGAGGTAAGAGAGAGTTCAACATTCAATCTTAGATTATGCTCTTTTAATATATTAACCAAACTAGATAATGAACTAGGATATGCTGAGATAGCTTTTGGTTTAAACTCTTTTATCAAACGATGATATTTATAGATATTTTTACTATTTATATTGAAAGTTGATAGGTGAAGAGTGTTGGTGTATCTATCATATTTCGAAATCTCATTTTTTGATAACTCTCCTCTTAGCGAGACAATAGGGTCTCTAAGTTTTAATCCACATGAGTTTCTATACATCCATATATAGGCATTTTTAATGACTACACTTCTATAATCATAGTATACAGTCAAAGCACTTCCTGTAGTTCCACTAGTAGAGCCTTTGAAGAGCAATAGAGGAGTTTTTGTGAGTAACTCCTCCTCTCTTCCTTGTATCATCTCTCTTGTAACTATAGGTAATTTATCAAACTCTTCTATAGTTTGAATGCCGTTAATATCTATATTATGCGTTTTATATAAATCTCTATAAAACTTGCTTTTTAGAGATTTTTTTAGAAGCTTTTTTATTTTTTTAAACTTTAGTATATCTATCTCATTTTTAGACAAAGAGTGTAATTTCTCCAATTTTTTTAGTTCCCATTTAAAGAAAAAATTATATTTTAAGATATATAGAATAAAAAACTTTATTTCATCTCTCATCATTCTCCCCTTGTCAAATGAAATCCAATATCTCATCTATATTCCTTAAATTAGCCGCAATAATATTTCCATCTTCATCAATAACCCAAATAGATGGAACACCAAATACTTTAAACTCATCTATATAACTTTGATTTTCATCGACAAAATTTGGCTCAACCAAAACAGGATATGTGATATTTTTTTCTATCATAAACTCTTTTAATTCGTCTATATTCTTGGATAGAAAACGAGGATAACTCACTATCTCTAAATTTTCACTATTTTTATATTGGTCATAAAATTTTTGTATAAAAGGAATCTTCTCCAAACAGTAATGACAACTCTTTGCCCAAAAGATAATAACAACCTTTTTTCCACGATAATCTTTTAAATTCCATTTTTTACCACTTACTGTCTCAAGTTCTCTAGTGGGAGCTTCTCTATTCATTACTTTTGACTCCTCTATATATCTAATATATCTACCTTTTACTCTAGGGTAAATTTTATAGGCGATAAACGCAACTGCTATCAAAATTAAAACTATAATTGTATTTCTCATTTTATATTTCCTTTAAATAAAAACTTAAAGAGTAGAACATCCAAGCTTGAGCCCATCTCATATATGGAATTTTTGAAGAGTTAATTTTTTTCAGCTGATAATAAAAATAACCCTTCTCATCTCTCATGTTAGAGATAGTCCACTGTATAACACTATCAGACAACTCTCTATTTTGGTTCAATTCTCTTAATTTACATAGGGTTACTATGAACTGTGCAGGAGCATGTATATCAATAGGATAGATTTCATTATCAAAATATTTTGGTGTTCCATCCTCTAAAAAGAAGTTCTCCAAATAATATTTCAACCCTTTTTGAATAATATCATCAAAACTATTATCTCCTGAATATCTCTGATACTCATAAATAGACTCCAAATTATAGCCTGTATGAAAGCTATCTACCCAATCTTGAATCTTTAACTCACCATAAATCCATGCACCATCATCTCTCTGTCTATTAGCACAAGCTGTTATAGAGAGTTTAGCTAATCTTAGTAGATTTTCATCTTTAGTGTAACTATATACTCTAGCAAGAAGTTTACTTCCCAAAAGAGAAGCATTATAGACTCGGGTATCATCATAAGGTGAGTATGAGAATATAAATCCATCCTCTTTTTGAGTACGATTTAAATCTTCTGTTATAAATTTAGTACTACTGATAGCTACATCTAAATATCTCTTCTCCTTGGTAATCTCATAAGCATCTAACAGAGCTGATGATATAAAAACGGTTGCAACAACAGTGGGTGTCTCTTTTGGCAAAAAAAATGCCCTTGATTGCCAATCAAAATTATAACCCCAACAGCTACCACTATACCCTTTTGATCGCAACTCTATCAGCTTATCTGCCAAAAAAAATATAGTCGCCAACTGCTCATCTCTCATCTCTCTCTCATAAAGATTACAATATCCTGTCAAAAACAGCCCTAACCCTTTTGGATTGTACTCCTTGGGAACCAAGAGAAGTTTTCTTAGATTTAAGGGATTCCTTTTGAACAGTTGTATCCATATCAGCCTAAAAAGCTCTACTTTATCTAATTTTAAATTCTGAAATAGTTTACTATTTAGCCCATCATATGGATCCCAACCTTTGAACTCTTCATCTTCACAATAGAGTTTTAGTTGATTAAATGCTCTATACATTATCTATTTTTCCTTCATATATTTTCATCAATTCAATACACACAACCTCTAATGAAAAACGAGATTGATATGAAAATCTTGCATTTTGTGATAAAAAATCACAATATTTATCATCTGAAAGTATAATCTCCATAGCACTCTCCATCTCGTCAACTCCTCCAGGTGGAATGAGTAAACCATTTTTCCTATTTTGGATAGTCTCAGGAATACCTCCTACAGGTGTAGAGACAATAGCTAATTTTGCACTCATCGCCTCAAGAACTCCTATAGGTTGCCCTTCATTATATGAAGGTAGTATAAATATTTTTGCTCTATTAAGTAGTTCTGTTTTTCTCTCCTCTCCAATCCATCCATTAAACTCAACACTATCTCTGATATTTAACTCATCTACCAACTCTTTAGCAGTAGATAACTCTCCATCTCCTGCAACTATTAGTTTTGTATCGGGGTATTTTTTATTAATTTTTTTAAAGGCTCTAAGTAAATCATATACCCCTTTACCTTTATCTATTTTTCCTATAAAAAGTATCAAATTATCTCTCTTTGATATTTGATTATCTCTCTTTAGGTAATCTTTGGAACCATTATAAACTATATAAATATTAGGATGTTGTATATGAATACAACACCACTTTGCATGACTTTTTGATAAAACTATCACATCATCACACATCAAGAAAATATTTTTAATTTTATCTTGCTGTTTTGGAGTGGACTCCTGCTCATAAAAGATATGAAATTCACCTCCATGTAGATGTAATATAATAGGAATTTTCCTAAAATGGAGATATTTTATAAAAAAACTTTTTCGTCTAAAACTCCATCTAGAAGCGATATGTACATGTGCCACTACACCCTCTCTTAATATCGTATGGCATATTATCTCTATCATACTCCTACCAAAATCATATAATCTTTTTAGCATATTTCTATCTGAAAGAGTTCTAACTCTTTTAATACTATATTCATCGACCAAAAGAGGTACTATTGAGGAGATAAAAGTTGCTACTCCACCACCACTATCTTTTCCTCTATCTGGTCCTATCATTAGAATCTTCATCGTAAAATTCCCTTTTGTATGTTGTGAAATTTTTATTACTATATTTTCTTATAAATTTTTCTAATCTTTTTAGAGAATAAAAACTTATAGATTTGGGATGACCAATTACTACAAAATGTTCTCCTCTTTTCTCCTTTAAAAAATCTCTATATGCCTCTTCTAAAAAAGATGCTTTATATCCATCTATGGAAACTACACTTCTTGTATATCGTGTTAGCATTCTCAATTTATCCCAGTTAGAACCCCCTGCTGAAGTTCCATCTCCAAATTTTTTGTGTTCACTTCCACCAAACTTTTTATAATATATTAATTTTAAAAAAAATAGAGGAGAGACCTTGTGGCTACTTATTGGAACTTCTATAAAAAATCCATTTTTTTGTTCTTGACAGGGGTCTTCTTCAAAACTCCACATGGTTCTATCTGGTATATTTTCAAAATTGAAGTAGTGTGTAGAACTATTGTTTTTACCTCCTTTGAATAGTGTACTATCCAACCATATATTATGTTTTTTTAGGATATTTTTAATCTTGTCAAATGGCTGAATACACCATCCACCTGCACGATAAGCAAATACCTTTTCTCCTACAATATCTGTTAAAGCTTTTTTATAGGAGTAGACTATCTTATCTATCTCTTGGTTGCTAAAATCAGATAACTTATATCTAGTAGTATCTATTATCCATTTTTTACCATCAAAATAACTATCTTCCCAATGGGGATGAATATGCAGTTGAATATCGTGTCCATTAGAGTCTATCTGTTTGATTTGAGAGATAATAGTCTGATAATCTGCCTTTAGTATAGGGTATTTTTTTTGATAGTTATATAGTTGAACAAGATAACCACTATCAATAAAAAAAGAGGCTTTTATCCCATATTTATCCAAAAGTTCTAAAATTTTTTGAGTAGGATAGACCATAGAGTTGTATTGAGTACCATTACTCTTACCAAAAAAGATTTCATAATCTAGTGTTATAAAGATATTGTTCATCTCAAACTCTCTTGGTCAATAATATCCCCTTTTTTATTGGAAAGTAGTCCATAAATAATACCGAATAGATAATATTTCCATTTACAAATAGGATACTTCCACAAATACCCTTGTGTCAATTCTGCACCAAATCTTAACTTAAATCGTTGAATAGTTTCAAGTTTACTTCCTCGTGAAACATCAATTCTTGCACCGACAAAATCATACTCTCTCACTCCACTCTTTTTTAGACTTAAAATAACACTCCACTGTAGATAGTTCATAGCTCCACCCAAAGGTCTTTCAATACTCCCTCCATGAAGATAATACCCCGAATAACTACTATAAGGTACTATAGCACACCCCTGAAGTATGCCATTTTTGCTTTTAGCCACAAAAACTTTGACATTGACACCTAAATTCTCTATCTGTTTTTTTAACTTATCTCTAGTCATAAAATTCATAGAGGAGCGTTGAAAAGTACTTTTAATGAGAGAGTATATCTCATCAATATCATACTCATTTTCTAAAATTTCTACCCCATCTCTCTGTGCCTTTCGTATAACATTTCGATGTTTAGAGTGTAAGTTACTCCATAGTCTCTCCTCATCTTGATTTAAATCTACTCTATAAGTTCCAAATGGAGCAGAGATTGAGTTTTGGGGAACTCTATTAAATACAACATTAGTTGTTGGTTGAATTATTATATCTACCTTTAACTCTTGAATCTTCTCTATAACCATATCTAAAAATTGTTGTTCATATAACTCTTGCATAGAGTTATCTAAGAAATAGCTCTGATTTGTAAATCTCAATAGTCTAAAAAATGCTTTTGAATAGATATAATATGGCAAAATTACAAAAGATTTTTCCTCTATATATCCAACAATCCATCCAAATTCACTAGATTCTGTTTTTAGAAAACTCTTGGAAAAAAATATAGGATAATCATCTCTATTTTTTGCCTCTTCTAATCTAATTTCCATGAGAAAGTCCTTTTATAATATAAATTTTTTATTTAGAAGTCTCAAGAGATACTCAATATTCATCAGAAGAAAAATCTTTCTCTCATCATTCTCTCTCTTTGCTCTATAGTTGAGTATCAGACTCTCTATCTCTGCTCTATTGATATATTGAGTTATCAATGAATCGTCTGAGTTTAATAAATTCATAATATCTTCATTTAAATCCTCCTGAAACCATTTTAGTGTAGGAATTGCAAAACCCTTTTTGGGTCTGTTTATTATCTCTGTTGGGAGTATTTTTTCTGCCATTTTCCTTAATATATATTTGTTTTTGCCATTCATCGTTTTGAATTTACTAGGTATTTGCTGTACAGTTTGAACAAATTTATTATCAAGAAAAGGTACTCTCATCTCAACAGATGTTGCCATTGTGGTTTTGTCTCCATATAAGAGAAGTTCATCACTAAGCCAACCATAAGTGTCCATTATAGACATCTTGTCTGAGGATAAAATATCAGTAGGAATCTGATTGTAGAGAGATTTTAATCCTGTTGACTCATCTCTATAGAGGTTTCCAAGTAATTTTTTTCTCTCTTTTTCATTAAAAACACTATATATCTTCTCAAATCTTCTATATTCATTTTTTTCCGTTAGAGAGTATAAGGCTCTATTTACTCTATGAAATTTAGGGTGTTTAAAGAGAAAATCAAACTGTTTAGCCAATTTAATCAATGGCAAAAACCTTTTTCGCTTAATCTCTGCACCATATCTACCATACCCCATAAATATCTCATCAGCCCCCTGCCCTGCCAATATTACTTTGACATATTTACTTCCTAGTCTACTTATCTCATATTGAGCCAGTGTAGTATCTGTTCCATTTGGCTCCTCATTTATAAACATAGACTTCTCTAAATCTCGCATATAATCTTTCGGATTTACTATAATGTCATAATGCTCTGTGCCTAACAATTCGGAGCTTCTTTTCGCTTCCAAAATTTCATCATCTTTAATATCTGCACCTTCAAATCCAATACAAAATGTTTTAATCTTATTTTTAGAATATTTAGATGCCACTGCCGTAATTAATGCTGAATCTACCCCACCAGAGAGAAAACTTCCCACCTCCACATCAGAAAGCATCTGTCTATTTACTGCTTCATGAAACTTATCAGAGAGTTTGTCCACCCAATACTTTTCACTTCTGTTTTTGTCTATTTTGATATTTCTGATTAAATTATCATTGATATTACTAATAGTGATTTTACTACTAGCAATATCATACTCTAGTATCTCACCTGATTTTAGTTTAGACACACCCTCTATCATAGTCTCTCTCGCAGGGGTATATCGTAGAGTTAAATAGCTATTCAATGTAGAACTATCTATTTTATAACTATCAATTATCTTTAGTATAGGTTTCACCTCTGATGAAAAAACAAAACCTCCTTTTGTACTATAATAGAGAGGTTTAACCCCAAATCTATCTCTAGCCAAATATAGTTTTTTATTCTCTATATCAACAACACAAAGCCCAAATATACCATTGAAATCTCCGATAGAATCTATCCCAAACTTCTCTATATAATTAACTATAGTCTCTGTATCACTATGACCTATAAACTCTATATCTGATAATCTCTTTTTTAGTTCGAGATGATTATATATCTCTCCATTGAAGATTATAATAAACTTTTTAGAGACTGAATACATAGGTTGACGACCTGCCAAACTTAAATCTTGGATAGACAATCTTCTATGTCCTAATGTAAGCTTATTTTTTCCAATAGTTAGATTTACTATATCACTATCATCTGGACCTCTATGTTTTATAAGTTCTAAAGTCTCTTCATCAAAAGCTCTATTTACACTACCTACTACTCCACACACACTATTTTCCCTCTTTTAAATTAGATAAAGCATGTATATATGGCATTACTGCCCATCTCAAATGATTGAAATTTTTAAGACTACCAAATAGATTTATCATAGATGCTATCTTCTCTTTCTTTATAAAATTACTCTTTATAGATTTCGATAACTTCTCTACATTACTACTATCTTCTAACAGGATTGCTAAATTTAACATCTCAGCATTATCATAGAGGTCAAACTTGATAATGGATACTCTATTGCTCTTTGAAAATCTTTTAAAGAGGAATTTTTCATTATTAAGAAAATTATTAAGTATATACCTATAGCCACTCTCTACAACATAATTAGCTCTATCTAACCCTATAATTTTATCTGTCTTTACTATATTTTTCAGTACAAAAGCACTATGGAAACAGTCAATAAATGTATCCTCCTCATATGGAGAGTAGAGCCAACTACCATCACCCCTTTGTACTGAAGTGATAAAATTGTAAAGCCTATATATTTTATCTTTTATATAGCTCTCTCTTTCAGGAAAAAACTTTAACAGCAGAGCATAACAATACATAGCATAGGCGTTTGCATTAACAACTACTCTATCTTTTTCAACACCATAGGATAGTATAAGCTTATCTGTAGACCCTATCATAATCTTAATATCTTTTTCAAAAAATTGAAAAACAGACTGAATGGGTTCAATTAAATTTTGCTCTTCTGTTATCTCATAATATTTTACCATCGCCTCTAGTGGATAGGGTGTATGAGTACTAAATGGTATATTGCTGTCATAACTATCTTCTGCCGAATAGACCCACTCCATATTAAGTCCCCAACAATATCCACTATACCCTTTTGAACTATTATCAAGAAGCCAATTAATATGTTTTTTGGCATATTTTAGATAAATATCATTAGGGTTTTTATTATATAGATTCAATAGAGCCAACACAGCTTGTCCTCTGACTATAGGGTACTCCTGTTTTTTATAACCTAATCTCAAAGAGTTATTGGGATAAAGGTCATAGAGAGCTAAAATTCCAGCAGGGATAACTCCAAAGTATCTATGTTTATAATAAAACTGTTTTATCTTTTTTCCAAAATCTGTTATCCAAATATCATAAGGGTCATAAGTAGACAACTCTTCAGTCAAGAGATATTTCTCTATTATTTTTTCATCTAACATTCTAAAATATCCTTTAAATGCTTATATATTCTCTTTGTAACGACACTAGTCGTCAAATGATTTTGAGCATATTTAAGATTAAATTTTCGCATCTTAAGTCGTCTCGTTCTATCCAAAATCAATATTTTCATCTTCTCTTCCAACTCATCTATCCCTTTTGGTTCAATCAAATAACCCATCTCTTCATTTTTGAAAAAACTCTTTAGTCCCCCTACTCTAGTTGTAATAACAGGTAATCCAAACAGCATAGCCTCCAATACAGATATAGGTAATCCTTCGCTATAGCTTGGAAGACAATATATATCACTCTCTTTAAAAAGAGAAATCTTCTCCTCTCCTCTAACCTCTCCCACCATTTGAATGTTTTTTATATCTGATACTCTCCTCTTCAGTTCTTGAAAATCTTCACCATCTCCTGCAATAACAAGCTCAATATCATCTATTATTTTACTAATATTTTCAAATGCCTCTATCATCTCAAAGATGCCTTTCTCTTTTACTATGCGAGAGAGAAACAGTATTTTAATTTTATCTTCATTAAAAGAGGAAACATAATTTTGTTGTAATAGTGAATTCTCAACCATAGTTGTTTCCACTATTATCTCTCCTCTATATCCCCACTCCAAAATTTTATCTCTAAAATCAGGAGAGAGAATAAAAATCTTTTCTGCTTTTCCAAATGAATTTAGAAAAAAATTAACAAATCTTTTGTCAATTTTCTTTTCAAATTCTAAATCCCATCCATGAAAAAAGACTACAAAAGGAACATCCTTTTTTACTAACTGTTTTGCAAAGACTCCATCTCTGAAAAAACTTTTGATGAACAACGAAGGGTTCAAAAAAGCCAAATCTATATTACTATTTTCTTTCAATAGACGATTTAAACTCAATTGGTCAGAAATTACTCCCAATATATTTTTTCCATGACCACCAATCTCTAAAGGAATAAAATGAATATCATTAAAATTTTCAAATCCTTCAAATAGTGAATTGAGAAAAGCACTAACCCCTCCTTTGCTATATAAATCAGGAATAGTTATTAATATATTTTTCTTTTTATAAATTGTCTCTTGCATCTAATTATCCTCGTATGTAGTTTGCCATTTAAAAAATCCCATATCTTTGCCATTTATATATGCAAAGTCATCACTATTAGAGTTTGGTCTATGCCAAATATTATTCTCAAAAAAGCTATCTGTATTTTCTGGTGTCAAATCATCCTCGTAATATATAAAACGATTATCTGTAGTAGATATAGAGATATTATCTTTATAAGTAATTTTTTCACTACCATTTGAAACTCTTATTATTTCATGATTAGAACTATGATATACCCAATTATTATAGATTTTAACATCATGAATTGTTTTATAAAACACTTCTCCTTCATGGCTAGAGTCACCTATTACAAAAGGACGAAATTTCATATTTTTAATAACATTTCTTCTTATAATTATATTATTTGAATATTTACCCACATCAAATCCATTTTTATCTCCATTGTGAAAATAGCTCTCTTCTATTGTTACATTACTTGCATTTTCTATGGATACTTCTGCCAATCCACTATTATACCCTTCACATTTTATAATTTTAATACTGTCTCCAGAATCAATATCATAAGCATTCTCTCCACAAAACCCTATGGAATTTTTCTCTAATAGATGATTTGAACCTATATCATTTAACTCTTTATTATCTGATTTATGAAGAGTAATTCCATCTCCATATATAGGATTTGTATATTTAATCTGATTTCGTCTAATTATTCCATTTTTAATCAAAGGCCACTCTTTATTATCTGCACCATAGATAACAATACCACTTAATCCTATATTGCTAATATTACAATCTTGAATAATATAACCATCGACAGATGTTAAAAAAATTGCATTCTGTTTTGTATTATTAATATCAAGTCGAGATATAGTAATATTTTTCAATCCTTTTTGATTAAAAGATACTGCTGTTCCATCTGATATATCATTAAGTCTAATATCTTCTATATCTATATATTCAATCAGAGGTTCTCCAATATAAATATCTACATTTTGAAATAGTGGTTTTGGTAGATTTTTATCACCATAACTACCAATTAACATATGACTCTTTTCTGTACCACCTTTTCGAATAATAAGAGAGTCATCTCTAAATACTCCACCTCGTATAAAGAGAATCTTGCTACCAACTTCTATCTCTTTTACTCCATATCCACTCATCGCATTAGTTACCCTATGTACACTTTTCCATGCACTTTTTGGGGTTTTCCCACTACGATTATCTTCTCCATTAATACTGTCAACATAGTAAACAGTATCTGCTAAATTCAAATTTTTTGTAAAAAACAGTATAAACAATAGAGATAATTCATGACTCATTTAAAACTCCTTTGTACTTATGTATATAAAAAAAACTATAGAGATAGACCATTATCATTGCAGGATTATTTAATAGGGTTGGAGAGTATGTTAGAGTATCTAAAAAATATATTATTGATAAACCAATAAAATATAGTAAAAGAACTTTATGCTCCGTATCTATAATGTAATTATCATATACATATCTAATCTTCATATATAACAATATATGAAAGGAGAGTGCTAAAAGCAATCCAATAAGACCAATCTGCATCATCAACTGTAATATTCCCAATCTTCCACCATAGCCAATATTATATTTCTCCAATAGTGGATTTTTATATTTAAGAAATGATGATTGTATTATATCTCCAGGTCCTAGCCCCCATAAAACTGCTATTATACCTTTACTAGACAATAAATCCCATACATCAAATGGTGCTGTAAATCTTCCATCTCCTTTGACACCATCTTCACTATAATGTTGATACTCATTAGAATATTTTATTAAATAGTCTATATCTACACTTCCCCCCACTTTGCCCTCTGGATTTGCTCTTGGATTCAATGAGACAAAAGCAGAAAAGATTAAAGAGAGAAATATCATTGTTTTAAAGAGATTTTTTAGCAAAACAAGGTCAAATTTCGAATAAACATAAAGAATAGCAAAATATAAAAATACCACATAATATAGTATTCCCAATTTATTACTAATAAGACCTATTCCAATAAACAGAAGCATAAGTATAGGATATTTTTTATCTTTATATACCATATAATGTGACAAAAGATAAGATATAGCAAATAGAGGCATAATAGTGGCTAAACTTCCATCTTCAACGGAGATTGTACCTATGTAATCCTCTGATGTTCCTATCAGATATAGTTTAATAAATGAAGCAGGTAGCTGAATCACAAAAAGATAGATTATCAACTTTTTAATTCTCTCTTTTTGACTATCCGTTAATTTTATATTAAATAGAGCATAAAAAAATAGATAATATATAAAAAAATTTCTTATGAAAAATATAAGCTGTATTTTGCTAACGGTAGTTATTAGAAATGAAATAAATATAGCAACTATTAAAAGAAGATTTATAACCAATCCATCACCATAAATATCACCTCCCACTGAGATGATATTTAGCATAGCTTTGAAAAAGAGTATTAATATTAATATCTCTATACTCAATTGTGAAACTGCATTTGGAACACCTAATGCAAAAATAACTCCCTGTGAAAAAGATAGTATAAAAATCAATAAAACAATATAATAACTAGAATTACCAATTTTATTTACCATTATTTATAGCCTTTTACTCTTTTATATTCTTTAGTAAAAAACATTTTACAACATTTATTATTATTTTTTGTTGATTTTAACTGTTTTTTTCCCTTTTATTTTATAAAATCTGATATTTCACATCTGCGTAAATGGGTATATCAATAAGTGTCAAACTGTTTTTTGCATATGAGATATACTCTTTACCTTCACACTCTATCTCTATTGGTATATTTTTATCTATAATAAGTGTAACGATAGAACCCTCTTTACAATTAATACTCTTATCCCACAAAAAGATAAAAGAGTTTTCATCCTCTTTAATTTCTATATTTGAATAAAGATGAAAATAATCAGCAATCTCGGAACCTGTGGCATACCATACATCTAAATCAGCTAACAGTTTAAATATATATTGCAAGTTTTTTATATCTGAAATAATATTTGGATATTGAATTTTCTTGTCTGTTCTATAGGGAGATGAGTGTTCTTGTATATTTATTATCTGTCTATTTTGATAAAGAGAGTATATATCTTTTTCTAAGCTCTGCCTTCGGATAAAGAATTTATATAGTGTTCTTAGATATTTTTTTGAAATTTTAGGTTTTTTCATAGATAAAAAAGAGCCATCAATAGTAGTCGGAATATCGATTACATTCCCAAAATACTCTAAATCATAACTCAAATCCTCTCTAGTAGAGTCTTTTTCCAACTCTCCATCCCAATCTCTACACCACCAAGAGAAAGCTGTTTTATTGATTGAAACATCTCCATAGTCACCTTTTTCATAGCCACAATATTTACCACCTCTAGGATACTCTCCCAATACTTTTTTATACAGCCTTTTACCGTGTTCTATAATCGCGATTGCTTCTTCTAAACTAGTGTAAGTAAGCCACTCCTGTTTTAGTCCTGTGCTAGTAGCCTCCCCATGTGTTGTTCCATGGTATGCCAACTCCACCTTATTATCTCGATGAAGTCTCTCTAAAAAATTCATAAAACTTCCATCTCTATCTATAGCCTCTGCATATGAATACTTTGTATCTTTAGTCTCAGAAGAACGCTTATCTGTAACTAGAAAAAAAGTTGTCTTGATATAGGGATAGAGTGAGTATAGATTTTTGTCTAAAAAATCCCACATAGAGTTGTGAGTATCTCCAAAATGTCCCCAATCCTCTCCTAACTGTAGAGTATCTTTTTTACTCTTTTTTATCCAAAGATTAGCAAGGTCATCAACCATAAACATAACGGGAGATTTTGCATTATATTTCCACTTTGCAATTTTTATCATTTTAATATCCTTTTATCTTTTTTTATAATATTTTTTATGAGTGGAAAGAGTTTATCTTCAAAAATTCTTTTCCAAGTATACATCTCCAAAGTTTGAAGAATTTCATCCGTTTTGTAGTTATTCCTGTTTCTATATAATTTGTCTAACGCATCTTTAAAAGCATCTGCATTATCATCAAATAATATTCCATTTTTATCATTAATAACATCTCTATTAGCACTAGTATCTGTAGCCAAACAGACCATTCCAGAGTTTATATACTCAAAAGTTTTTGTAGAGGGTTGACAATCATAATATTCAGTCATGGGTATATAGGAGACTCCTACATTACAGTTGTCAAAATAGTCTTGAATCTCATAATGCTCTTTTCTTCCATGATATTTAACTATATTATTAAGCCCATTCTCAATTATACTATTTGTTAATAATAGAGTCTTTTCTTTATTCGCATACCCAAAAATATCATATGTTATTTCAATATTTTTATCTCTATTTGCTCTTAAAAATTTAGCTAGACCATGAACAGTTTTATAAATTTCTCTATTATTTAAACTACCAATATAGAATAGAGATAATTTATCATAACTCTTATTTTTAGAAGATAAAATATCTGAACCAAGAGGAACAACTGTACACTTAAAAGAGTTTAATTTTAATTTCTTTCTCAATGAATTAGAGAGTATAGTTATATTATCAAAGAAAAAAGATTCTATTCTCAAAAGAAAATTACTCCTCCATCTTTCAGCTCGATGACCAGCTATAGCACCTGTTCGTATATCCAATAGAAAATTTTTTTCTAAAAATAATTTAATTAAAAAACAGAATTTAAAGTAAAATATATAAATCAATTGATAATCATTCTGTTTAATAAGTTTTCTAGCTTCTCTTATAATTTTAAAAACATTACGAACAGAACTACCCTCTTTTTGCAGATATATTACATTTACATCATCTTCTATTTTTTTTACATTCTCTTCAAAACATAAATATGTCATATCATAGTGTTTCATTAAATTTTTGCAATGTTTATAACTATTTGTATGTCTACCATATTGAGTTAAATGTACAAAAAGTATATTTGCCCTAAGGTTCATCCTTTATCTCCTACTTTTTATTCTTGTTAAAAAACATTTTACAACAGTTATTATTATTTTTTGTTTAATTTATCATTTTTCATTCACACTCTTTTAAAAAAGATTTACATGACAATAAGAGCCACAGAAAAACTATTTTTAATAAAAAACAATAAAAAACAATATGACAATTAAGTTGTGATAGTGTATACTTACGAAAAATGGAGCTATAAAAACTATGAAAATCAATATATTAAAATCTCTATCTAGTGAGGTAAAAAGAGGTTTAGGAAATTCCATATATTTAACTATTGCGAATGTTCTAAGTGTATTTATCACTTTTATAGGTTTTATCTATATCCCAAATAGGTTAGGTTCTCATGATTATGGTCTCTACTCTGCAGCACTCTCTTTTGTTGCACTATTTAATATTTTTGGATTTTATGGATTAGCAAAAGTAATTATCAGAGAAGCTATTGTGGATAGACAAAAGTTGGAAAAAATTATTAACAATCTATTTAATTTTAAACTATTTTTATCTCTATTACAAATAATAGCAATTATAACAATTTCATTTTTTAGTTATGATTTGGAAATGTTTATTATTATAATAGTCGCATCCAATATGATTCTATTTGAAGGATTAAAATCCATTCCTGCTGCGGTTATTCAAGCTGATGAAAAGATTAAAACTCTTGCTAGAATAGAGGTAGCCCATAGTCTGATTAGAATTTTTGGAATTGTAATTATTCTATTTTTTATCAAAAATTTAATCTTTGTTATGATATATATCGCTGTTGTTAATTTTATATTTATCTATATCTATTATAGAGTCATGAATAGAATAATTGTATATAAACTCTCTCTAAACTTCAAAAAAATAGCTATTCCTATGAAATTTTTCAAACAGGGATTAATATTCTCACTAATGTCTGTAGGAGGAGTACTTTCGACAAAGATAGATGTTTTTATGTTATCTTATATGTCCTCATTGGAGGATGTCGCTGTTTATGGACTCTCTGAAAAAATAGTACTTCAGTTCACAATATTAAGAGGAGTTATATTAACAGCATTTTATCCTATTGTAATCAAACATTTTCAAAAAAACCAAGTAGAACTCAAAACAATATATCTAATAACAGCAGGAATTTTTATAGTAACTACTCTGCTTGGTCTAATCTATAGTATCTTCGCAAAAGATATGATTACCCTTTTATATAGTAGTGAGTATATTGGGGCTGTTGAGATATCAATTGTACTATTTTTCTATTTAGCTTTTCATTTTAGTGGTCTCCCTTTTACTGTAGCTATGGAAGCTACAAAACTAGAGAGATATGTATTATATATGTATCCATTTTCATTGACAATCAACATAGCTTTGAATTATATACTATTTCACAAGATGGGAATAATCGGATTAGCATACTCCACACTGATTGTTCAAGCCTTTATGCTACTATTTTTAATAACCGTAGGAAGTCATCAATTAAAAAAGAGAGGATTTATAAAAAATGAAAATACTATTTCTAGTACATGATTATTACAAATATAACCAAGGTGGGGCTGAACTACAAATAAAATATATGATAGAGTATCTAAACGATAGAGGTTTTGATATACATTATCTATTTTTGCACGATAAAGAGATGGATTATATAGATGATAACATTCATCTATACAGTATAAAAGAATCTATATTTGCAGAGAAAATTATGGGAAAATTTTTCTATCATAATAGAGTGTTAAAAAAATTAAAAGAGATTAAACCTGATATAATCTATCATGCCGTTTTAAGTAATTTTGTTTTACCTGCTATTGAGTATTCAAAAACAGCCAATTGCAAGGTTCTAATACATCTAGTAAGCAGTGCTAATGTCAAAAAGAGAATAAAATTTAGTAAAATGGTTGTTAGGGATATTATAGAGTTTTATGGTAAAACCAAATCTCTAAAAAGAGCTGATAAAATCATTGCACAAGCAAAATATCAAGATGAACTACTACAGAAAAATTTTGATAGAGAAGCTGATTTGATGGTCTATAACTCTATTCCAGTTTTTACAGAAAAGCTCAAAAAAGGTAATAAAGTAAAAATTATATGGGTAGCTAACCTAAAAAGATTGAAACAACCAAATCTATTTATTGAATTAGCCAAAAAATTTGACAATAGTATAGAGTTTATAATGATTGGTCGTGATTCTGACGATGTACAAATAAAAACATCCATGGATGAAATTTCACAAATTAACAATCTCAAATACCTTGGAGAGATGTCAATGGAGGAGGTAAACAGAGAGATAGGAGATGCTCATATACTTGTAAATACAAGCTTATATGAGGGATTTCCTCTCACTTTTATTCAAGCTTGGATGAGAGAAGTACCTGTTGTCTCTCTCAATGTAAATCCAGATAATATTATAATAGAAAACAGAATAGGATTCTACTCAAAAACATTTGACCAAATGGTAAAAGATATAAAAACACTCGTAGAAGATAGAGAGTTACGAGAAGAGATGGGCAAAAGAGCAAAAAAACACTCTTTGAATGAGTACTCCATGAAAAATATAGATGATATTATTGAGATTTTTAAATAATTTGATAAGATAAAAAGAGTTTTTAATCCTCTTTTTATCTATTGGCTAATTTCGCCCATCTACTACTGCTATCCATTTTTTATCTATTTTATGTAAATCATAATTGTGCATGCCCGAAGCATTCCAACCAGTTCCTGTTTTAGTTACTACAGGTTTATCAGATACTCTTTTCTCCCTATATGTTGTTGTTGTTAGCTCTGTTATTTCAAAACCAAACACTCGAATTCCATAACGAGGTGCATCGTCTTGTGTAAATCTATATATCTTACCATTATCTACAATAACTCTACCACCGGGTCTTGAAATGTGTTTATCACTTTTTACTATGGGATTCATAGGGTGAGGTTTCCATCCTTTTGATAACTCCTCTGAA
The DNA here is from genome assembly GCA_964606545.1 of uncultured Sulfurovum sp. Taxonomy (GTDB): domain Bacteria; phylum Campylobacterota; class Campylobacteria; order Campylobacterales; family Sulfurovaceae; genus UBA1140. The sequence goes on from CAZSHP010000002.1 coordinate 29,529, forward strand.
TAATAAAGGTTTAAAACATCACTATTTTGTGTACTTACAAACATCCACCATTTGTCATTATAATGAAATATTGATGGGTCTGTATATCTATATCCAGAGAGTAAATTTCCTTTGTACTCCCATTTTGCAGGAAATTCAGTAGCTTTATAGAGTCTCACAGACAAATCTTGATAACTCTCAGGAATCATATAGTAATCCCCCTTCCATTTAAAAACATAAGGATATGAGAGGTGAAAATCCTCATCTATAATAAGCTTTCCATAGTTCCATTTTTTACCATCACTACTTGTGGCATATCCAATATCACCTTGGTTATTTTTTTTGTTTAATACCTCAAAAAATAGAGAGTAGTTACTATCCTCTATTATCATAAAAGGGTCGGCAACAAAACCAGCATCTACATCTGTAACGTCATCTTTGGTCAAAATAGGATTGGATATATTATTTTCATTCAAATTAAACGGTGTTTTACCTTTATATATACCAATAGACCAATCACCCTCTATAGGTAAACCTGTATAGACACTCTCTACATACTTATATGGAAATATCTGATATCTCTCAAGTGCAAATCCATAAACTATTCCAAATATCAATATTAATGGTAAAATAAGATTAATAATTTTCTTTTTCATACTATCATATTCCTTTAATTTTTTGAAATTATACAATATTTATACTTAACTATTTATGTTATTTTTTATTAGAAAACACTAAAATTTAATTATTTTTATTGTTTTCTATTATCATTCACCCATGCCCACGAATATATTTTGGTAACTTAAGTATCTAAAAATAATACCCAAACTCAACCATAGCTCTATCCAACTCTTCAAAGGATGAATCATCTTTGGGTGATAGATGTTGATAGGTTAGACTTAATTTATACTTCTCTAGTAGCCGTGTCTCATACTCTACAAAAAATATCTTCTCCTTGTTGTCTCTATCCACAGCTAAACCACCAAGAACCTCCGAACTAGAGCTATCATTTATAGTAAGTCTAAACCCTAAAGTAATATCATCATCAAAAAGAGTAGATGAGCTTCTATCTGTAACTCCACTATCTTCTGCTCTGTAGCGATAATACTCTGCTAAGAGTCCCAAATCTCTTTTGCCCCATACTCCATATAGGGTATGCTCTAATCCTAGAGATACTTGTGCATAATCAGATACCATATCATCATCACTTTTGGTATATGCTAGTTCGGTTTTGTAGATAGTCTCACCTGATACTAGAGTTGCATATCCCATTATTTTATTGACAATATAGGCATGTTGTCGTAGCTCTGCCCCCTCTAGGGTTAGGTATCGTTGCTCATCATACCCATTTTGATATATAACAGAGTAGTCAAATTGAGTCTCTTCTGCTGAACCTGAATACTTTAGATATAGTGTGGGTCTATCTCTATCTTTTTGGGTTATTAGTCTATCATTGTAGTTTGGAGGATAGAGTCTATTGATAGATTTCTCCTCTTGGACGCTCTGTCTCTCCTCATGTATCTTTGCTATAACAGAGAGTTCTGAGTTATCAAAATAGTGGGTGTAGGCTATATTTTTTGAGCCTATCTTGCTATCATAATCAAATGGGTCATCTAACCAATCCTTGGTATTAAATACATCTGTGTGGTTATAGAACTCCATAGCACCCCAAAATCTAGTATTTCGTCCTATTAACAAATCTCCATTTTCAAAGTTATGTTTATAATAGAAGTCATTGAAATCAAAATATCTTCGCTCCTCATCTTTGAGGTCTCGAATCGCTTTTAGACTCACTACTATTTTGCCTTTTCCAAAACTCTGTTGCATCTCTGCATTTAGATGTAGAGCATTTTGGGTATCTCTCTTGTTTGCTATATCATGGTCGATATAGGAGGACTCTACACCTATATCTCCCTTGTACTCCAAACCTATTAGCATAGAAGATAGGGCGATAGATAGGAATATATGCTTTTTCATTGTTTGAGTACTCTCTTGTTAAACTCTTTTGCTGTTAGTCCTGCTTTTATCTTGTCCTCTTTCCAAATAAGTATAGTAGATTTATCATTTTGGTGATTTCTCATCTCTATCTTGCCTACACGCCAAATACCATCTATCTTTTTATAATCTGAAAAGGTAGCTGTTTTGAGTAGCTCTCTTTTACGGTCATAGTACTCTACTTGTCGAATTAGTAGATTATCTCTATCTATCCAAGTAATCTCTTTGGTATATCCTGAGTTTTTATCTTTTGGAACTCTAGTACTCTTATAGCACTTTATCCCATTTAGTTCAACCTCTTGGGCTTCCCCCTCACCATACGAGAACTTTTTGTAGTTTTGGTTTCCTATATCCTCATATGAAAACTCCGACCCCATAAATGAGCCTGATTTATTTCTACTAGCTATTCTCTTGACTCTTTTTAAAGCAGGGAGATACAACCACTGGTCATCATCTCTATCTACATGTTCATGAGTTAGGGTTTTAGTCCCTTTGACATCGGCAGGAGAGAGAAAGGTGGAGATGGTTTTGTCTGCTTCGTCACCCTCTAAGGTCTTCATCTCTAGCTTTCGGACACTTTTTTCTCCATTGGCGTTTATTAGTGTCATCTCTGTTTGAGCTATTGAGCTTACAAATCCATCACTCACCTTGTCTGATTTTTTTGCTAACTCCAAATTATTAATAGCCATTAGGCTTGTAGCTGTTAGTATCGTGGTCAATACAATTTTTCTCATTTTAATTTTCCTCTATAAATTTTTTTAATGCTTCTATATATTTACTAAATGCCTTTTTGCCTTTTGGTGCAATATGGACAATGGTTTTGGGTCGTTTTCCTTCAAAAGTTTTTTCTATAATCACATACTCCTCTTTTTCTAATTTACTAAGATGGCTAGAGAGGTTTCCATCAGTCACACCTAGGGCTTTTTTGAGTGCTTTGAATGGTAACTCATCATTACTAATCAACAGTGAAACTAGTTTTGACCTGACGGTTTGGTGTAACAGAGGGTCAAACACTATATGCTTCCTCTTTTTTCTGTTGCCAAGCTATAATAGTTGGAAAAATAGTAAGCCCTAGTATCAATACACCCTGTATCACCCTAAAAAATATAGACTCCACCCCCTCTAATTGATTGGTAAGAAAAGCTATAAATAGAAGTAGAGTAGCCAAAAATATATTGAACTCGCCCATCAATCTAAAATTTTTGACATTGATAATAAAACCTATTAGATAGTATCCAAAGGATATAAGTGCTAACCAACTCAAATAGATAGGAATAAATAGCTCATATATAGCTAAAATAGCACTCAATGCAATCAGAAAAAAGGTAATCATGATAAAAGTTTTGGATAGAAACTCCTGTTTTGATGTGTACTCATCTATATCATAGTTTTGATTGACCTTTTTTATCATCAACCCTTCTACTACAAAACCAAAACCCAATAACAGAGCTACAGCTATACTTCCAATCAAGACACCATGACCATAAACCAAAGGCATAGTTAGAGTCAAGACCAAAGCGATAATACTCCATATATAACAGGCATTATAGTCATATGGAAAAAAGCTCTGTTTGTCTATGAGGTGGTTTTTTATCTCGCTAATCTGCCGTAGGACTTCCTCTTTTTCACTCATTATTTTCCTTTTCAAAGTACTTTGTATTGCAAAGTATAGTAAAAAAACTCTATTTTGTCAAGTTAAAATAGAATCTGCATCTATTTCTCCAAATAGATTAAATCAATAATACTCTTTATGATATAATAAATCAAAAAATGATAAAAACAGCTATAACAATACTCATATTTACCCTATTACCTACTACTAGTCAATCCGAATGGACAGACTCCATCACCCATGTCTATGAGACCTCCAAAGAGAAGACTCAAGAGATTTACCTATCTGCCAAAGATAGACTAAAACCAAAACAGTTAACTCAAGAGGAGATAACCCAACAGCGATTTCAACTATTATGGGAGGATGTATTCGAGGAGTACAAAGAGGGTGCTTCACTTCTAAAAGAGTCTCAAAATGCTCCCAAATCAGCATGGTTTAAAAAAGATAAAATAGACTACAAAGGTGATTTGGATAATGTTTTGAATAATATCATCGAAATTCTTACCAATGATGACCTACTCTCCTATAAAAACGAAATAGAGTATAAAAAAAATGAGATTAGTGAACTAAAATCTAAAATCATCAACTATAGAGAGAAGATGGTCTCTGCCCCAAAAGAGAGTATGATATACACCACCAAATCCAAATATCAACAAAAAATCAAAGATGCAAAAGATGGTATTGCTATTTTTCAAAATGATATTGAGATAATAAAAAAACGACTCGAAAAGAGATTCGCCAATAATGGTATAGAGCTATCTATGGAGCAGATAGATGTTCTGTTGAGTAGAGTTGATGGGGATAATATTATTCAGATGACTGTTATTATGGATGTATTAAACAAGATTACAGAGCAGATACTTAAACTGATGCAAGATAGCAATGAGGAGCTAACCCAAGCCAAAAAATATTATGGAATGCACCTAATCTCTTGGCAAGTCGTACTACATATCCAACAGAAATATATCGATATGGTCAACAACAACTTTGTACCACAGATAGAGCATATCATAAAAAAGACAGATAGGATGATAGAGCAAACTAGTAGACTATATGAGGCTGAAGATGACCAAACAAAACAGACTATTTACCAAAAAAACCTAAATATACAAAGAGAGACCAAACAGGTAGCAGAGAGATATAGAGAGCAGTTGGTAAGTGCAAAAGAGGAGATGAAAAAAGCACAGAAAATATCTATATCAAATCTAAAATTGGCTGAAAACACCTACTATACTGTCTCATTGAGTAGTGAACTATACTCTATTATATCACAGAGTCAAATACTCTTCACTAAAATTGCAAAAATACAGATGCCCACAATCATTCCTTTTGAAAATAAAAAGATAAAAAAGAAGTATCAGGAGATAACAGGTGAACTTCTGCGTATAAAGAAGTAGAATCAAAAAATCTGCTATAATGCCAAAATTACACAGATAGAGAGATACAATATATGACAAAGCTAAAAAAAGTAGCTATCTTGGGGCGACCCAATGTGGGCAAGAGTTCCCTTTTCAATAGATTAGCAAGGCAGAGAGATGCAATTACTTCTGATGTACAGGGTACAACTAGAGACATCAAAAAGAGAGTAGTAACTATCTCTGGAAATCGTGACTTTGAGGTGATAGATACAGGTGGGATAGATGATAGCACAGAGATGTTTGCAACAGTAAAAAAACTCTCGCTTCGTACAGCCAAAGAGGCTGATATTATCATCTATATAGTAGATGGCAAAAATATACCCGACGATGAGGACAAAGAGCTGTTTTATGGGCTTCAAGAGCTAGGAAAACCTATCGCACTGATAGTCAACAAGATAGACAATGACAAAGAGGAGCAACTCCGTTTTTGGGATTTTTTTGAGTTTGGTGCTGATACGACACTACCTATCGCTGTGAGCCACAATCGCTATATGAATAACTTCTATGCGTGGTTAGAGGAGCATATTCCAAAGCGAGAGGAGGATGCAATCCCTACTATAATAGATGATGAGCAGAGCTTTGAGGATATTGTGGAGATGATTCACAATGAGGAGGCAGAGGCAGAAGATAGAGATATAAAAGTAGCGATTATAGGTAGAGTCAACACAGGCAAAAGCTCACTACTAAATGCTCTACTCCAAGAGGAGAGAGCTGTTGTATCTCCTGTGGCAGGAACTACAATTGACCCTATAGATGAGTCTATGGAGTACAAGGATTACAAGATAACCTTCGTAGATACAGCAGGGATTAGAAAACGAAGCAAAATTGTAGGGATTGAAAAATACGCACTAAGCAGAACCGAAGAGATGCTAAAAGAGGCAGATATAGCTCTACTCATTATCGACTCAACCACAGGTGTATTGGAGCTTGATGAGAGGATTGCAAACCTCATCGAAAAGTATAGACTTGGCTGTCTCATAGTTCTAAACAAATGGGATATACGAGAAAATATAACTTATGAGAAGGCTGTAGATAATATTCGTGATGAGCTTAAGTTTCTACACTATGCACCACTGATTACTATATCAGCAAAGACAGGTCAGAGAGTTCATAAAATCTTGGATGATATTGTATCTATATTTGAGAGATATAAGCAGAGGATTCCAACCTCTAAACTCAATGAAGTAATCAAGTTCGCAGTAGGAAAACACCACCCACCATCACTAAATGGTGCTGTTGTCAAAATAAAATTTGCGACTCAATATGAGATAAAACCACCGAAAATCGCTATAATTATGAATAGACCTGATGGGCTTCACTTCTCCTACAAGAGATACCTAGCCAATATACTTAGATCAAAGTTTGATTTTGAGGGTGTACCACTAGATATATCTGCTAGACATAGAGGGCAGAGAATGGAAGATGATTAGGATTTGGATAACATGCAAGAGTTAAAATCGTACCTAGAGGCTAACAATGGAGAAGAGCTACACTTCTCCGAAATCGTAAATATTCTCAAACAGTATGATGAGGAGAAGTTCTCAGAGGCCATCAAATATATACCAAAAGATATTTTGGGGGATGTAGCACTAGAGCTACCTGATAGATACTTTGATGATATGGTAGAAGCCCTAGAGACTAATGACCTTGTAGAGGCAGTAAAAGAGCTAGAGAGTGACGACCAAGTTGACTTTATGCAGGAGCTTAGTGAGCATAGTCAAGAGATGGCATCGGAGGTCTTTAAGAGCCTAGATAGTGATGACCAAAAAGACATTATTCAGCTTCAATCTTATGAGGAAAATGAGGCTGGCTCATATATGCAGGTCGAGGTCTTTACAGCCTCAGAGGATGAGATAGTACATGATACTATCAAGAGATTCTCCAAACTCAAAAAATCCAATGAGATAGAGAATGTACACAATCTATTTATCACTACTAAAAATAATGTTCTACTATATAGTATAGATTTAGATGACCTTTTGACTTTTGATTTTGACAAGAGTTTTCGTGAAAATATAGAGCTATCAGATGAGAACTATGAACCAATAACAGCAAGAGACAAAGATGACATAAAAGATGTAGTAAATCTATTTAGAGAGTATGACCTGTTTGTTATGCCAATAGTCACAAAAAATAGAAAGCTCATAGGTAGAATCACCTCTGATGATATTCATGATATTGTAGATGAACATGCCACAGAGCAGATATATAACTTAGCAGGCCTCGATGATGATGTAGAGGAGGACGAAGAGATACTAAAAGCAGGAAAAAAGAGAGCATCTTGGTTGGGACTAAACCTTATTACTGCTATCTTGGCTTCACTTGTAATTGGACTCTTTGCAGATACTCTAAATAGTATGGTTGCTCTAGCTGTTTTGATGCCTATAGTCGCCTCTATGGGTGGTAATGCAGGAACACAAACACTCACTGTAGTTGTCCGACAGCTCACTTTGGGAGATATTTCACAAAGTGATGCCAAGAGAATTATCATAAAAGAGGTGAGTATCTCACTACTAAACGGTTTTCTCTTTGCTATAATCATGGGAGTTATCGCAACCCTATGGTTTCATGTAGACAACCTAGGTCTTGTCATCGCCCTATCTATGATTATAAATCTCCTAATGGCTGGTCTATTTGGGGCTATTATACCTCTTTTTTTAGAAAAGATGAGTATCGACCCTGCTATTGGGAGTACTGTTATACTTACTACAATTACTGATGTTATTGGTTTTTTTAGCTTTTTGGGGTTGGCTACTCTTATTTTGTAATAAAAATTAGGCAAAATCTATACCCTTAAACAAACATTTGGTCACCAAGACTTAATAGTTATCGTTGCTCATAATATTGGGTTGAGGCTTTTTTTGAGTAGATTTTTAGATTTTCATAACTTTAGCTAAATTATAAGAACAATAAATATTCTTTTGATATAATCCCTCAAAAAGGAGTAACTATGAGCAGAAAATTAGTAAGCTTTGATTGGGCAATGAAAAAGATTCTAAGACAAAAGGCAAATTTTGGAATCTTGGAGGGTTTTTTAACTGAACTTCTCAAATTTGATGTCAAGATAGAGGAGATATTGGAGAGTGAAGCCAACCAAGAGACAGAAGAGGATAAGTTTAATAGAGTTGATTTACTTGCAAAAAATGAAGATGATGAGCTTATTTTAATAGAGGTTCAACATAGAAGCGAAATAGACTATTTTCACAGAATGTTATACGGCACATCCAAGCTGATTACTGAATATATCAAAAAAGGAAAAGGTTACGCCAAGGTCAAAAAGGTCTACTCGGTCAATATTGTATATTTTGCATTGGGTCAAGGAGAGGATTATGTCTATTATGGAAAAACAGAGTTTAGAGGATTGCACAAAAATGATGATATGCTAAAACCATCAAAAAAGCAAAAAGATGATTTTAATATAGAGACCATATCAGATATATATCCTGAATACTATATTTTACGAGTCAATAAATTTAATGATATAGCCAAAAGTAGCCTTGATGAGTGGATATATTTTCTCAAAAACGAAGAGATAAAAACAGCATTCAAAGCAAAAGGGTTAGATAGAGCCAAAGAGACTTTGGATATGCTCAAACTCGGAGAAAAAGAGAGGGCTGTCTATAAAAGAAGAGAAGAAAACAAGATGTATAGAGAGTCTTTGATGTATACAGCAAAGATTGAGGGTGAAGAGAGAGGTATCAAAAAAGGAATAGAAAAAGGTAAAAAACAGGAAAAATTAAATATCGCAAAAAATCTGCTTTTGGCAAAAATCGATATAGAGACGATAATAAAAAGTACAGGACTCTCAATTGATGAAATAAAAAAAATAAAAATTTAATTACACCAAATTATCATAATAATATCAATATAAAAGCCAATCATTTAAGTAAATTAACACCATATTAATAATACCATATTAATATACTTAGTTATTTCCCAATATAAGGCTATTATTTAAGTAAAAATAGTATAGTTTTGCATGACATTTAGAGGATGTCATGCAAATCGAACCAAAAGGATTTAAAATGTCTAAAAAACATTTAAAAACTGATATGCTTATGAAAGTAGCTTTTCCTCATGGAACAATAGAAATATATCACAAAACAGAGATGGGAAACCTTAAGCAAGTTTTCAATATGGGCAACAAATATAGACTAGATAATAATGAGAGTACCATAGAATTAGAAAAGTTTCTAAAACGACAAACAACCAAAAACTTTATATCTACTCTCATGGAGGTAAATGAGTGTGAGAGAAAAGATATTATAAAAGTAGTTGGTAGGGGTAGAGGTGCTGTTACTTATGCTAACTTGCAATTTTTGATTTATTGTGCAATGCAATTATCAACAAAGTTTCAAGTTCATGTTATCAATAAATTTATAGAGAATGATATACTTATGAACCGTGATACGGGGGGAGTGCTTTTTAAAGAGTTAAATAAAGCCATAGATTCCCTACCTGATAGGATTAAATCTGTTGAACAGCAAAACTCAACAGACGGCAAGTTGGTTCATACCAAGAATAACCAAGGCATATATATCTATGTAGCAAAAGCAATTAGAGGTTTTATATTTACACCTAATGAGCTATATAAATATGGAGATAATCAAAATATTTGGAATAGTGAGTGTGTTGAACCTAAACATTTATTAAAAAGAATAGAAATAGAAAAGCGAATCAGTGAAGCTATAGAATTTGGATTTATAACAGAGTACTATGAAAATGATAATAAAACAGGTTTGAAAGATATATTACCACGACTATTAAAATAACTCCAATAACTACTTTTTTGGATAAAAAAATGGAGATTTATAACACACTACTTTAGTTTAAATGGAGTGACAAAATATGATATAATCCCCCTAAAAACAAGGATAAAAAATGTCAAGAAAATTAGTAAGCTTTGATTGGGCAATGAAAAAGATTCTAAGACAAAAAGCAAACTTTGGAATCTTGGAGGGTTTTTTGAGTGAGCTTTTTAAATTTGATTTGACATACTCCCCATGCCTAAAGGCAGGGGAGTATGTCAATTATGAAGAGGAACTTTAACTCACTCCAATTGTCCAATATCTCACTTTGGGAGATATTTCACAGAGTGAGGTAGTAATTATTATAAAAGAGATGAAATTTTTATTACTAAATGGTTTTTTATTTGATATAATAATGGGAATTATCGCAGCCCTTGCGACTACTATTTTATAACAAAGGTTTATTTAATCAAATGAGTTATCTGATACTCTTCTTTTTTCTATCTATTGGAATTTCGTTTCTCTGTTCTATCCTTGAATCTGTGTTACTTTCGGTACAGATGTCATATATCTCTGTGCTTGAAAAAGAGAAACCCCGTACAGGAGAACTACTACGGTCACACAAAGAGAATATAAATAAGTCTATAGCATCTATTCTTATCCTAAATACTGTCGCTAATACTCTAGGTGCAGCAGCTGTTGGGGCTCAAGCTTCAAAAGTTTTTGAGAATGATAGTGCTATGGTCTATGTATCGGTAGTATTGACCTTTGCTATTCTATTTTTTTCTGAAATAATTCCAAAAACAATAGGTGCAATTCATTGGAAACAGTTAGCTCCAATATCAGCTAGAGTTATTCAATTTTTTATATGGTTCACATACCCTATTATTCTCGTGACCATGACTGTAACAGATAGAATCTCAAAGGGGTATGAAAATGAGTTGACTACAACCAAAGATGAGCTTTTGGAGAGTATGCTTCTAAGTGAAGAAGAGGGGGTTATTGATGAGCAGGAGTCTGATTTTATAGAGAATGTACTAACATTGGATGAGAAAAAAGTTCAGGATATATTAACCCCTCGTTCTGTTGTATTTGCCATAGAGGGAGATATGACTATCAAAGAGGTGATGGAGACAGAGCCTGATATATTTAAATTTTCACGAATCCCTGTATACTACGATACGATAGAGGATGTCAGTGGAATAGTATTGACCAAAAAAATTTTTAAACAGTCACTAAAAGATGATTCAGTCAAAATCTCTAGCATCCAAGACAAGATACACTCTATCCATGAAAATCTATCTGTTGCCATAGCTTTGGATATGTTCATAAAGAAAAAACAGCATATGTTTTTAGTAATAGATAGCTATGACCAAACAGAGGGGATTTTGACGCTAGAGGATTGCGTAGAGACTCTCTTGGGTATTGAGATTATGGATGAGAGTGACACCATAGAGGATATGCGTGTATTTGCCAAACTTGAGATGAAAAAGAAGAGAAGAGAGAACAAGATAAGAGACCAAGAGATTGATTCCAAAAACTCTTTAGTTAATTTAAAGGTATAACTTGAAACGAATAGTATTTAAAGTGGGAAGCTCTGTGCTTACAGAGACCACAGGTATAGCAAAAGTGAGAATGTTAAATTTAGTCTCTCTAATCGCAGAGTGCAGAGAGAGATATGAGGTGATACTTGTAACTTCAGGAGCAGTTGCCGCTGGATATACAGCTCTGAAACTAGATAGAACTCAACATATTGGCAAAAAGGTATTGGCATCAGCAGGTCAACCTATACTAATGAGCTCTTACAAGAGTAAATTTGATATATATGGAGTAGATACCTCACAGATACTTCTAACAGAGGATGATTTTGACTCACGAATCCACACAGAAATCTTCCAACAGATTATTGAGACGACTCTGGAGAATAACATTCTACCTATCATAAATGAAAATGATATATCCACTACACCTGAACAGCTATTTGGAGATAATGACCAACTCTCGGCACATGTATCACACTATACCAATGCTGATATGTTGATAATTTTGAGCGATATTGAGGGATATTATGACTCCAATCCCAATGAGAACCCACAAGCCAAGATTAGAAAAATAGTTACGGAAATAAAAGATGAAGAGCTTTGTCAGGACTACACTCCAAACTCAAAATTCGCAACAGGAGGCATAGTAACCAAACTAAAAGCTGCACACTATATGATGAGACGAAATAGAGAGATGTTTCTTTGCTCTGGATTTGATTTGACAACGGCTAGAGAGTTTCTAATAAATGAAATACACAATAGTGGAACTCTATTTAGACCAAAATCCTAAAAAGTTATATTTTTAACCAACTTTTTGCTATTTTTCTAAGTCCAATAACATTATCAGAGGCAAATATCTTTAAGTTTGTCTCTTTGGCTTTTTGTGATAAATCATACCTATTACCTAGATACTCAACAATCGCTTCACCTGAATGAATCAGTAGAGGTCTATTATCAAAATAGCTCTGTATAGTATCACCAATCAAAGGGAAATGTGTACAACCCAAGATGATAGCTTTTGGTTTTGGTATATCACAAAAGTAGTGATTCATAGTAGCTTGAAGAATCTCTCCAGAGAAGATACCCTCCTCTACCATAGGTACAAACAGCCCTGTCTGAATAGCTGTGATACTACTATACCCCAAATCCTCTAGTGCCTCTTGATAACTTCGTGAATCAATAGTTGCACGGGTGGCTATAATAAGTATCTCATCATCTTTTGATATATGCTGATTCTCCACAGCCATTACACCTGATTTTATTACACCATAGACAGGGTATCTACTCTGTGCATTCATATCAGGCAAAGCATAAGCACTTACTGTATTACAAGCTGTAATAAGCAAATCTATATCAAAGTTATTGAAAAACTCCAACGCCTCAAGAGAGTAACGAATAATAGTGTTTTTATCTTTTGTACCATAAGGAACACGAGCAGTATCACCATAATAGATAATCTCATCAAAAAGCCTATGCTCCAACAGGCTCTTAACTACCGAAAGCCCACCAGCCCCTGAATCAAATACACCTATTTTCATTATTTACTTTTCATTTTTTTTATTGGTTGGCTAAAGCCAACCCTACGATACTCTACGAGTCTTGCATCATAGACAAAAACTCATCATTGCTTTTTGTCTTTGTCATCTTGGAGAATAGGAACTTAAGCCCCTCTACATCCTCCATACCCTGCATCGCATTTCTAATAGCCCAAACCTTTTGAAGTACTTCAGGTTTTGTCATTAACTCCTCTTTTCTTGTTCCTGATTTAGTTACATCTATTGCAGGATAGATTCTTCTATCTGCTACATATCTATTTAGAACAACTTCGGAGTTACCTGTACCTTTGAACTCTTCGAAGATAACCTCATCCATACGGCTTCCAGTCTCAATTAGAGCAGTAGCTACAATAGTTAAACTTCCACCCTCCTCTATATTTCTAGCCGCCCCAAAGAATCTTTTTGGTTTATGTAGAGCATTGGCATCCACACCACCTGATAGAACTTTTCCTGAACTTGGAGTTACAGTGTTATATGCACGAGCCAATCTAGTAATAGAGTCTAGGAGAATCACAACATCTTTGCCACTCTCTACTCTCCTTTTGGCTTTCTCTATAACCATCTCTGCTGTTCTTACATGGTTATGTGCAGGAAGGTCAAATGTAGAGCTATAAACCTCACCCTTTACAGAGCGTTGCATATCTGTAACCTCTTCTGGTCTCTCATCTACTAGTAGTACCATTAGAGATACATCTGGAGAGTTATGTGTAATACCGTGTGCTAACTCTTTTAGAAGCTCCGTTTTACCTGTTCTTGGAGGTGCTACAATCAAAGCTCTTTGACCTTTACCTATAGGACAAAAGAGGTCAAGTACTCTTCCTGTAAGCTTTAGAGGTTGGTACTCTAATTTTAACCTCTCTGTAGCATATAGTGGTGTCAAGTTATCAAAAAGGGGTCTCTTTTTTGACTCCTCTGGTGGTAGATAGTTTATCGCCTCTATTTTGAGTAGTGCGTAGTACTTCTCTTGCTCTTTGGGCTGTCTGACTTGACCTGTAACTATATCACCATTCCTAAGAGCAAATCTCTTAATCTGTGTGCTACTCACATAGGTGTCATTTCGAGAGTTGGCAAAATTACCATCTTCTGAACGCAAGAAACCATATCCATCGTTCATAACCTCTAATATACCTGTAAATAGGATAAATCCACCCTGAGTCACTTGTGCTTTTAGAATCTCAAATATAAGGTCTTTTCTTTTGAACTCATTAGGATTTTCTACTTTGACTTTAAAAGCAATGTCTACCAATTTTTCAAGTGGTTGAGCTTGTAAATCCTCTACTTTGTATCCTGAAACAGGCACATGTGTTCTATTGTTTTTCTTCTTATTGTAATATTTTTTCTGTTGTTGTTCGCTCATAAGTCCTCTTGAAAGCTATGCTGGAGTTTTGTAAGTTTTATTGTAGTTTTCGCATTATAATCTATTTTATTTTAAGATTTAATTAAACAGAGCCATAGCTAGTAGTGGAACATACATCAATGTTCCCAAATAGCCCATCCATGAGGTCATTTCCATATCCATCATCCCTAATAACTCTGTATCCATCTCTTTTATAATATGTCGTTGTCTTATCATCTCTATCTTGAAAAAAATATCAAAAACTTTGATAAGCAAAATAGCGATAATATAAAAATTTAATATTTTAGTATATAGAGATACCAAAAGTACAAAATAGAATGTAGGGTGTACTGCAAAAAATAGAAATACACTCTTACGATAGTACTCGTATAGTCTATCTATCATCATACCTAGTGTAGATGCTTTTTGAAGATTCGCCTCAACAAGCTCTAGTAGTGTCATTAGTATTAGTATCTGTATCAATTCGCTCATAAATATAATTCTACTATAATTGCATCAAAAAGAGAGACAATAATGCAAAAACTATTTATAACTGACCTAGACCATACTTTTCTACACAGTAGTCAAAAGGTTACACAGTTTAGTAAAGATGTATGGAATAGTATGACTCATAACACTCTACTATCTGTAGCAACAGCAAGGTCTTTTAATAAGACCCAAGAGTTTTTACACGGTATGAATCTAAAAGCTCCCCTTATTTTACTAGATGGAGCGATGGTTGTTACAGATGAAAAAAGGCTAATTGACCTAAAAACTTTGAGCAAAAGAGTTACAGATGCTGTTATAGAAGAGGGTAAGAAGTTCGATATAGAGCCTTTTATTATCTCTATTGATAATAAATCTGAACTAAGTGAAACATTTGCATTGCCTCCTGTGATGAACTCTTTTCAATCATATCTCATAAACAAAAGCTACTCAAAAGACCCTCGTATAGAGTATAAATCAAAAATAGAAGGAACAAAGGATACACTAAAGATTGTATATATGGCAGAGGAGGAGCTACTTCGTCCACTCTCTGTTCATCTACAGAAAACTATTGGAGATGAGATAGAGATTAAGCTATCTCCTGAAAAGTATATGGGATGTTGGTTTCTAACTATTCTACACCCATTAGGTGATAAGGCTCATGCTTTAGAGAAAGTGAGTGAATATTTGGATATTCCTCTAGCCAAAACTACTGTATTTGGGGATAGTGTAAATGATATAGGGATGTTTAAAATAGCAGGTACTTCAGTAGCTGTTAGTAATGCCCTTGATATTGTAAAAAAAGAGGCATCCATCATACTACCTCACAGCAATGACGAAGATGCTGTAGCAAGATACCTCCAAAAAATTAAATTATAATCTTATAACCTACTCCATATTGATTCTCTATCAAACCATCTGGAACTTTTTTTCTTAGATTTTTTACTAGAGTTCTAATAGATGAGTTTGTTATAGTTTTGTCAAACTCATCCTTCCATACAGAGAACATAATCTCATCATCACCACAAAACTTTCCTCGATTTTCAACAAGTAGTTCAAATAGCTTTAACTCTCTCTTTGTCAAAAAGACAACAGAGTCTCTGTAAAAGAGTGTTTTACTCTTTATATCCCATTGACAAAAGAGTGGTAGAGTTATCTTGCCTATAGTATCTATTTTATGTAAAACTTTTTTTAACTCATTCTCTATCTGATTAGTAGAGACAGGCTTTATAAGATATGAGGAGAAAGAGAGTTCAATAATATCTCTAAGTAGCTCTATACTAGAGTTACCTGTTAATGCTATAAGAGCTATCTTGTCATCTTTTTTTCTAATCTTCTTTATCAACTCTACACTTCGTGAAGTCTCCAACTCTATAATCATAATATCGGGTTTCTCTTCATTATAAATTTTAAAACCATCTTCACAAGTCACTAGAACTTTTCTAAAATAACCTCGAAATAGTGATAGATACTTCTCTCTCTCATCATTATCGAAATCTATATAGAGCATGGTCAAATTTTTTAAGTTTTTCATGATTAACCATCCTCTACCTTCACAATATTTTTTCTCATTTTTTTCCCTTTTTTATTAAAACATGTTATTGTTGCAACACCGTATAATCTCGAAAAAAAGTAGATTAAATGTGTGGGAAATGAAGAGTAATTGTGTATTATTTGGGTTTATATATTAATCTTGTACCCTACTCCATACTGATTTTCTATTATATTCTTAGGAATTTTCTTACGCAAATTTTTAACTAGTGTTCTAATAGACTCATTTGTTACAGTTCTGTTGAACTCATCCTCCCATACATAGAAGAATATCTCATCATCACTACACGCATCGCCATTTTTCTCTACTAACATCTCAAAAAGCTTCTGCTCTCTTCTTGTTAAAACGATTGGAGAATCTCCATTAAAAAGTGTTTTGCTTCTACTATCCCAAAAACAGTTCTCTTTAAGATGAGTTATTTTCCCTTGTTCAATCTGTTTGGATACCTTTAGTAGAGCTTTGAGCAGTTCTGTTCTATCAAGAGATTTTATAAGATAAGATGAAAAATGTAAATCTACAATCTCCAAAAGAATCTCTCTTGTAGCATGTTCGGTTAATGCTATCAAGCATGTAGTATAATCCTTTTGACGAACCTTTTTAGCTAAAGTTACTCCACCTAACTTAGCCACAAACAAATCCATAATTATAATATCTGGCCTCTTATCTCTATATATAAGATATGCCTCTTGGGAGCTGTTAGCAATATAGAGTTCACCACAATACTCTTCTAAAAAGGGGACATACTTATCGAGATATATTTTCTCTTTTTCTACATATAAAATTGTTAACTTTTCTAATTTCCTCAAATGTCTTTCCCATTAACTCATATTAAATAATATTCAATAGATGAATAATGTCAAAACAGTGTGATGTAACAGTGAATATTAAGAAAAACAGTTTGATTTCTATAACTCTAGTTTATATCCCACCCCATATTGGTTCTTTACTAAATCTGATGGAACTTTTTTTCTTAGATTTTTTACCAGGGTACGAATTGAAGTATTTGTAATATTATCATCATACCTATCACTCCAAACATTTATAATTATCTCATCCTCTCCACAAGGTACTCCCTGCTTCTTCATCAATAGACTAAAGAAACTCCTCTCCCGTTTAGTTAGACTTATCTGCTCTCCATTGTGGTAGAGTGTCTGACTTCTGTTGTCCCAAGAGCAGTTATATGGCAAAAGAACATGCTGTCCACCGTAGATTTTCTCTCCTGCTTTTATCAGAGAAGTGATAAGGTCTGAACGGCTAACTGGTTTAACTAGATAGCTCAAAATATGTAAATCCACAAGCTCTAATAGAGTCTTTCTATCAGAGTAGGCAGTAAAAGCAATTAAAATAGTTTTATAGTCATTTTTCCTAATCTTTTTTGCTAACTCCATTCCACTCATCTTTGGAATATACATATCAAGAAGAATAATATTCGGTTTTCTCTCTTTATATATTCGATACGCCTCCTCTCCATCACGAGCTATATATAGAGTTTGACAATATTCTCTCAAAAATGGAGCATAAGAGCTGACGAGTTGTTCCTCATCTTCAACATACAAAATAGTTAGTTTTTCTAATCTTTTCAAATATTCTCCTTATAATTATAAGATGAATACTTACAGAATAGTGTGACAAAAGTGTGATTTTTATAAGAAATAGCAGAAAAGAATATAGAGTTGTTACCTTTTGCTCTATATAAACTCTTTTAACTCTATATTCAAACTCTCCAATCTTTGAGGTGTACCAATATCATACCATCTTCCACTATAATACTCTGTAGTCAATTTTATGTTATCAATAGCAACAAAAAGAAGAGGTGCTAAAGCTCTTTTACCATACTCCAAACCTAAAAACATAGCTTTTGAATAGTACCCTATCCCAGAAAAAGTGAATTTTTCTCTGCTTCCTGTTAAAACAAAATCTCCTCTTGGATTATGTGGAGGATTATCTATCAAAACCAAATGAGCCAAAATACCATCACCTAATTTAAACCCATTATCATAAGCAAAATCTGTCCAAATATCACCATTAACAACCAAAAATGTATCACTCAAAAGAGGTAATGCCTTGACAATTCCACCTGCTGTCTCCAATGCACCTTCATCTTGCTCATTTGAAAACTCTATATTAACCCCATATTGCGAACCATCCCCCAAATAATCTATAATCTTCTCTCCCAAATAAGCAACATTTATAACTATATTAGAAAATCCTGCATCTCTTAATCTCTCTATATGCCAAACAATCAACGGTTTCCCACCAACTTCAAGAAGTGGTTTTGGAGTATGGTTTGTAAGTGGTCTCATTCGAGTACCTAGCCCTGCGGCCAATATCATTGCTGTCAATATCTCCCCCTTTTATCTATGCTTTTTCTGCTACTTTATCCAAAATCGCCTCTAGTGGTTTAAGCTCATCATAAATAGCTATAACCTCTTTGATATACTCCAAGGTCAATGGAATATCTTCAATATATAGAGGTTTATTATCTCGTATTTTGAGTCTTGCAAAGATACCTAAAATTTTAATATGTCTTTGTAAACCCATAAAATCAAACCATCTAATAAACTGCTCATTACTAACACCTTTTAGAACACCACCTTTTAGCTCTTTGAACTCCAAAGCCAAATCTATCATCTTTGCTCTATCACACTTAATATATACATCTTTGAGCAAAGAGACCAAATCATATGTAATAGCTCCTATTCTAGCATCTTGATAATCAATTACTGATACCTTACCACGACCTGCAAACATAATATTCCTAGAGTGAAAATCACGATGCACAAAATAGCCTTGTGGTTGAGATAGAACCTCATCTTTTATTAACTCTAACATAGAATCTAATGATTTCTGCTCCTCTTCATCTAATCTAACCCAAAGATGTTGGTCAAGATACCACTCCTGCATAAGTCTCATCTCAAACATCAAAAACGCTTCATCATACTCCTCTAATCCAGCTGTATCAGCATCTTGCATCTTTAAAATCTCATGAATACATTTCATATATAGTAGTTTATGACTCTGTTTATTAAGTATATCTGCTAAATGAATATCTCCTAAATCTTCTATAAGAAGATAACCATGTTCGAGATTCTGTGAATAGACCCTAGGTATCTGTACTTTTGCTTTAAGTAATCTAACAGAAACATCTATAAAGGGGTAGATACTCTCCACCTGCATAGATGAGTCCATTATAATAAAACTCTTTTTTTCTGGAAGTATTAAACGATAATATTTCCTATAACTAGCGTCATCACTCACTACCTCAAACTTATAATCTGTATATCCTAATTCATTTACCCAAGCTTCAATTGGATGCATATATTCCACCTAAAATTCTATTATCTTTTGCACCTGTTACGGTCTTTAAATCTATATTCTCATTTCGTAATCGCTTAAAAGCAAACCACGCAAATATCATCGCTTCCATATCATCTGAACTAACACCATAGCTATCTGTAGTATCAACATCTACAGTTGATAACTCTAATTGTAGTTCTCTCATCAAATAACCATTTCTAGCACCTCCACCACAAACCAATAGCTTTTTTATACTGAATTTTTTTATCTCATTTGCTATAGTTTTTACTGTCAATGCCAACAGCGTAGCCTGTATATCTTCCTCTGATATTTTATCAAACGGTTCTAAATATTTTCTTAAAAAACTCTTATTGAAATACTCTCGACCTGTGCTTTTAGGATAGTTTAATTTAAAATAATTATCTGAAAGTAGATTATTTAGTAAGGATTCATGAAGAGTTCCAGACTCTGCCCAAGCTCCATCACTATCATAAGCTCTACCCAAACATTCACTTGTCCACAAATCCATCAAAACATTACCACAACCTGAATCATAACCTATTAATTTAGAGGAGAGTATAGAGATATTTGCCATTCCACCAATATTTACAACAGCACATCCATCAATATGACCAAACAACTCTCTATGAAAAGTAGGAGCAAAAGGAGCCCCCTGCCCTCCAACTGCTACATCTTTTGACCTAAAATCAGCAACAACATCAATACCTGTCTCTACTGCCAAAACTGATGGATTACCTAGTTGCATAGAGAAGGGATACTCTCCATTAGGCTCATGCCAAAGTGTCTGACCATGTGAACCTATAGCCACTATCTCTTTTGACTCTAAACCCTCCTGCTCCAACAGCAACTTTACAGCTTTTGCAAACTCCAAAGCCAAATGACAATCAATCTCTCCAACCCCTTTTAGTGTAGTTGTACCTCTTATTGTTGATAGTATCTTCTCTTTTAATCTATTATCAAATGGAATAGATAGAGAAGCCTCTAATCTACAGCCCTCTTCATCTATCTGACAGAGTGCTATATCTATCCCATCTAGGCTTGTACCTGACATTATTCCTATATATCTTTTTCTCATATGCTTTTTTAGTTTGAATTTTAGCATAAAAATATCAATTAAATATTGAAAATATAATAAAAAGCCTTATGAGAACTCCACAGGATCCATATCAATCTCAATTAGAGGAGAATTTACAGAATGCAATGCTTTGATCAATGGTACTCTCTTTTGAGAACGAAGCAAAATATTATATCTATATTTATTTGCAATTCTCTCTATAGGTGCTTTTCCATGTCCTACTATCTCAATATCATTAAACTCTTTAAGTCTATCAACTGTATCTAAAACTATCTTGGATGCTTTTTCATCTTTGACATGAGATACCAAAATTCTAGCCAAACTAACAAAAGGAGGATAAAAATCTCTTACAAACTCCATCTCATCTTTTAAAAATGCCTCATAATCATTTAAGTACAAGCTAAAAAAAGCAGAATTAGCAGACTGTATCAAGATATTAGCACTTTTTGCTCTACCTGAACGACCTGCAATCTGAATAAGTAGACTCATAGCTCTCTCTCTAGCACGATAATCACTCAATCCTAAAATATAATCCAATCCCAAAATAATACTTAGAGTTATGTTAGCATAATCATGCCCTTTACTAAGCATCTGTGTTCCAAGCAGAAGGTGACTCTCTTTTGTCTCAAACCTCTTTAGAGCCTTTTTTAATTTACCTGCTGTAGTAATACTATCTCTATCAAACTGCTCAATTACAATATCATCTATAGAGCTACTTATCATCTCTTTTGCCTCAACTGTCCCCATCCTCTCACTACTCAAAGGAGTATATCCACACTCTGCACAACTCTCTCTTATCGCTTCTGTATAGTTACAGTAGTGGCACTTTAGATGTCGTGCATAACGATGCAGAGCCATACCTACTGAACAGTAGGGGCAGAGGTGAGTTTTGCCACAATTTTTACAATATAGATACTTGAAATTTCCACGAGTTGGAACAAATAGAAGAGACTGCTCCCCTGCTCTAAAATTCTCCTCTATCTTTTTTATCATACCGTTAGTTAGTGTCGAACCTCTAACAAAATAGTAGTTTTTCTCTGTTTGGATAAAAGGCTTTTTTAATCTAACAACAGCATACTTATGATACGAACTCAAAGAGGGAGTAGCACTTGCCAAAATAACCTTTGCACCAAGTTTATCTCCCATATAGATAGCCATATCACGAGCGTGATAACGAGGTTTCATCATAGATTTATAACTACTATCATGCTCCTCATCTACGATTATCAATCCAATATCTTTTAGTGGAGTAAATAGAGCCGACCTAGCACCTGCTACTATATCTACCTCTCCTGCATAAATAGCCTCTAGCCTCTTATCCTTCTGTTTTTTGGTCAACTTAGAGTGCCACATCACCACTCTTTTACCAAAATACTTTTCTAATCGTCCCTGCATCTGTGGAGTTAATGAGATTTCAGGCATTAGAAATATACACTGTTTACCCTCTGCAATACTCTTTGCCATTAATGAGATAAAAATCTCTGTTTTTCCTGAACCTGTTACACCAAAAAGCAAAGCTATATCTTTTTTTAATAATCTCTTGTATGCTCTCTGTTGCTCTTTTGATAGTGTTGGTAGAGGGGTCTCTTTTTGATGTATAACATGGTCACACCTACGATTTTTATATTCTACCGTAGGGTTGGCTTCAGCCAACCATGATATAAGATTCGATTTATATGGTATAAAAAGAGCAATAGCTTCGCCTAGAGAAGAGAAATAGTATTCAGATATAAACTTTGCAATCGCTATCTGTCTATTAGTATAATAATCATCTAAAATTGTCAAGATTTCAAAAGTCTCAAACTCCTCTGGCTTCTCAACCTCATCAACTACGATAGCTAACTTAACCTTGGAGTGGACAGGAACCTCTATAAGTTGACCTATTTTAAGAGATTCACTATAATGATAAGTCAGAGTTGGTGCAGATGAACGATGAAGAATTACTTGATAGTAATGTATAATAATCTCCTCAATTAAAAATCAAAGAGATTATACCATAAATTTAACGAGTTAGTTGTTGACAACCATCTGTAGTATCATCACAGATAAAACGACCATTGGTTATATTAAAATCAACAGCCCCACCCAAAGCACGACAGTGAAATCTATATGTATTAGTAGCAGAGATAAACTCCCAATGACCATTATTGCTACTAGATGTCTCTGCATACTCCAATACCATTGGCTTAGATGTGTTATCATCAAAATTACCAAAAACACCTGTAGTAGTTCCACCTACAGCATTTATAGTATCAAAATTCCCACGCAAAATCCGTTTTTGTCTCTCCATAGCTAGTGCATTTCTAACTGATGCTACCATTGTTCTAGCTTTTGTTATCTCTGCATCATCTCTTGTGGCTGCAAGTCTCGGAATAGCTACCATTGCCAATATACCTATAATTACAACTACAAATATTAACTCTATCATTGTAAACGCTTGTTTTGATTCTATATTCTTCATTTTTTATATCCTTATATTAAAATTTTACTCTACACCCACCAATAAGTTTTGTTCCCAAAAACTGATTATAGGTATATACTGATTGCAATGATTTACAGATTTGACCATTGGGATTTGGAACATTAGAGATAGTTAAATTCCCCTCCTCATTTTGAATTGAAAAAAGGACACAGGGTTCGAGCTTAGAGTTATTATCTAGCGTATGGTATGTCAATACCCCATTTTGAGATATAGGATTCCATGATACGGTATAGTTTACATCACTTATATCACTCATATCCCTCAAATTAGAACTATAGTGTTCATGAGCTGTATAATAAGTACTCAAATCATTAATTAGAGTTCCAATATTATTCAATGCTATAGTAACCTTAGCATCATCATAAGTTGCTGAGAGTCTAGGAATAGCAACCAAAGCCAAAATACCTATTATCATAATAACAAAAATTATCTCAATAATAGTAAATCCCCGCTTCAAATTCTATCCTAACTATATTTTATATTTTTAAATTCAATTTGAAATTGAACTTAAAAAGATAAAATATACTCCTAGTTTATAGGAGTATAAGGAGTTAATATTTTTAGAAAGTTACTCTTGAACCACCATTTAGTTTTGTTCCATTTAGGTCTTGATAAGTTGTTGAACCTTGGATACCTTTACAAATATCTCCTGTTCGGTCAGGTACAGAAGCAACTGTTAAATTACCCTCTGAGTTATTTACAGTATATGTAATACAATCCTCTAAATTACCAGCATTATCAGGTGTACAGTAGTGATATGTATTTCCTGTAACTAATGAAGTTGCTTTTGTAGCACAATTAGTAGCTGTATATAACTCCACATTGGTCACATCTGAAATAACTGTTGCATTAAATTCACCTCTTGCTGTATAGTGGTTACTAACCTCTCTAATAACCATTGCAACCTCAGAAAGCCCTGTTGCAATCTTTGCATCATCTCTAGTTGCTGCTAGTCTTGGAATTGCCACTGCTGCCAAGATACCAATAATTACAATTACAAAGATTAACTCAATCATTGTAAAACCTTTTCTCATCTGAGGGTTGTTTGTTGTCGCGTCTGTCATAAAATACTCCTTAAATTTTTTAATTACAATCTGTTTTTTATGAAACATTCAAATTATAGAACAAAATAGTTTATAAAATTCTTAAACTATTAAATTTCTTTAAGAAAAAATTTAATATATCAACTTTCCATATTTTTTTATGTTAAAATATCAACAAGAAGCTCCTCTATCTGCTTCTGATTATCATAATTCTCCTTTAATGCCTTTAGATAAGCATTAATAAGTTTAGAGACATCATTGTCTCTATCCTCAACAATTTTACTTTGAGATAATCTATCTAGCACATAGAAGGCAAAATCTCTATCCAACTCCACCTCAAATCGTCTTCCATTGATAGGGAAACTAACTTTTTTCACAATAAACCTCTCAATTTAATGAATAATAAATAGTGAATAATTTATTCATTATAAAAATATGTTAATATTATAACAAATTTTTCACTATTTACTTTATCCAAAGGATAACTACTATGACAGCACTTGATAGACTCGCTCAGCAGATAAAAACTATTCTTCATAAAAAAAGAGAACTGGAGAGTGAAAATAAAATATTAAAAGAGAAATTGGCTATACCCAATAGAGAAAAGAAAATTATTGAAGCTCTAAAAATAGAAAAAAATAGACAATACGAAGAGATAAAAAAACTTACAAGAAAGATAGAGAGTCTACTAAAATAAAATGCTACCATTCAAAGTAAACAGCCCATATACTCCAAAAGGAGACCAACCACAAGCTATCAAAATCCTAAGTAAATCTATCAAAGAGGGCAATCAATATCAAACCCTACTAGGTGTAACAGGTTCAGGAAAAACCTATACTATGGCAAAGCTCATAGAGGAGACCCAAAAACCAACACTTATTATGACACATAACAAAACATTAGCAGCTCAACTCTACTCGGAGTTTAGAACTTTTTTTCCCAATAACCATGTAGAGTATTTTATCTCATACTATGACTACTATCAACCTGAAGCTTATATCCCCCGTCAAGACCTCTTTATAGAAAAAGACTCATCTATTAATGAAGAGCTGGAGAGAATGAGACTCTCTACCACAGCATCCCTACTCTCTGCTAAAGATGTTATAGTTATCGCCTCTGTATCTGCCAACTATGGATTGGGTTCTCCAGAGGATTACAAAACAATTGTACAAAAACTAACTGTAGGTGAAGAGTATGCACAAAAAGCTCTCCTACTCAAACTCGTAGATATGGGTTACAAAAGAAATGATGAATTTTTTGATAGAGGTAATTTTCGCGTCAATGGAGAGATAATAGATATATATCCTGCCTATAGTGAGGAGTTCGCCTTTCGTATAGAGTTTTTTGGTGATGAGATAGAGGATATATACTCATTTAACACACTCACAAATAAGAAGATAAAACTCTACCAAGAGGTAATAATCTACTCTGCTAATCAATTTATCGTCTCAAAAGAGCGACTAGCAAAAGCTGTAAAAAGTATAGAGATTGAACTAGATGAGAGATTAGCATTTTATCAAAAAGAGAACCGAATGTTAGAGTACAATCGTCTCAAACAGAGAGTAGAGTTTGATTTGGAGATGATAGAGGCTACAGGAGTATGCAAAGGTATAGAGAACTACTCACGACACCTAACAGGAAAAAAAGAGGGAGAGACACCCTACTCTATGATGGACTATTTCAAAGCTATGCACGGTGATAACTTTTTGGTAATGGTTGATGAATCACATGTATCTCTATCTCAATTTAGAGGTATGTATGCAGGAGATAGAAGTAGAAAAGAGGTGCTTGTAGAGTATGGTTTTAGACTCCCTTCAGCACTAGATAACCGTCCATTGATGTTTGATGAGTATATCAACAAAGCACCACAGTTTCTATTTGTCTCAGCAACACCAAAAGAGCTAGAGATAGAGCTATCAACTACTATTGCAGAGCAGATAGTACGACCAACAGGACTACTTGACCCCGAAATAGAGGTGATAGATAGTACCTATCAAGTAGAAAACCTACATGACCGTATGAGAGCTGTTATTGATAGAGGAGAGAGGGTTTTAGTAACAGTACTAACCAAAAAGATGGCAGAGGAGTTGACAACATACTATAATGATTTGGGTCTAAGAGTTAGATATATGCACTCTGACCTAGATGCAATAGAGAGAAACCAAATCATCCGTTCACTTCGCCTAGGTGAGTTTGACATCTTGATAGGGATAAATCTACTTAGAGAGGGGCTTGATTTGCCAGAGGTGAGTTTGGTAGCTATATTAGATGCTGACAAAGAGGGTTTTTTGCGTTCTACAACATCACTAATTCAGACCTCTGGACGAGCTGCTAGAAATGTCAATGGAAAAGTACTTATGTATGCCTCTAAAATAACCAACTCTATGAGAGAGACCATAGAGACTACACAAAAACGGCGTAAAAAGCAGATAACTTATAATAAAAAACATAATATAACTCCTACGACCACTCTGCGTGAGCTTGATACTAATCTAAAAGTCGAAGACTCAAGAGAGCTTTATAGGAAGCGTTCAAAAATAGATAAGATGCCAAAAGCTGAACGCCAAAGAGTCATAAAAGAGCTAAAAGCCAAGATGTTAGTAGCTGCTAAGAGCCTTGAATTTGAAGAGGCTGCGAGATTGAGGGATGAAATTGCCAAGATAAAAAAGCTTTAATCTGTTAATGATATAATACCCAAAAAATAATCCACTCTCGTTCTCTACATATTTTGTAGGGTTGGCTTTAGCCAACCAACTGTGATATTGGTTGGCTAAAGCCAACCCTACGGTTTTTAAATTTTTATACAATTTAAAATAAAACGAGAGGTATATGAGAGATAAAAATGTCAAAAGACCTAACCTCCCCAGACCTATACTTCAATCGTGAACTATCATGGCTGAAATTCAACACTAGAGTACTCGCCCAAGCAAAAGATAGCTCCTTGCCTCCACTAGAGAGAATGAAGTTTATCGCTATATATGGAACAAACTTGGATGAGTTTTATATGATTCGTGTAGCAGGACTAAAAGCACTATTCAAAGCTCGTATCCAAGAGACAGCTATAGATAAACTAACACCAACAGAACAGCTCGAAGCGATTCACAAAACACTACATAGAGAGCATAGAACCCTAGAATCCTCATACAAAGAGATTATGAAAGAGCTAAAGAGCCATAATGTCACTATCAAAGGGTATCAAAAACTCTCTGACAAACAAAAAGAGGTAATCAAAGAGCAGTTCTTTGAGCAGATATATCCTGTTATTATGCCTATTGCTATTGATGCTACTCACCCATTTCCTCATCTAAATAACCTTAGCTTTGCATTGGCTCTAAAATTTGAAGATAAAAAAGGAAATATAAAACATGGACTTATAAGAATACCAAGAATACTTCCTAGATTTTTAGAAGTCGGTCACTGTTTTGTTCCTATTGAATCTGTTGTTGACTATTTTAGTACAGAGCTTTTTTATGGTTTCAAAAAACTCGCCTCTACCCCTTTTCGAGTCACAAGAAATGCTGATATAGAGATAGAAGAGGAGGAAGCAGATGATTTTATGGAGATGTTAGAGGAGGGAATCCGTTCGAGAAATAGAGGAACACTAGTGAGATTAGAGCTTATGGAGGGATCTGATGAGGAGCTTGTTGATTTTCTAACAACCCATCTACGACTCGACTCTTTGGATATATACTACTACAAGATTCCTCTTAATCTTGGAACACTTTGGCATATTGTAGGACAAGAGGCACTAGCTCATCTAACTCTACCAACCTATACACCAAAAACCCTACCACCATTTGATGATAACTCCGATATATTTGAAGCTATAGAGAAACAAGATGTACTACTCTACCACCCATATGAGAGCTTTGACCCTGTTGTTAATTTTGTAGAAGAGGCATCAAAAGACCCAAATACTCTATCCATGCGTATGACCCTATATCGTGTAGGAAAAAACTCCCCCATAGTCAAAGCCCTAATCCGTGCATCACAAGATGGTAAACAGGTTACCGTACTAGTAGAGCTAAAAGCTAGATTTGATGAAGAGAATAATCTACACTGGGCAAAAGCACTAGAGGATGCAGGAGCGCATGTAATCTATGGAATTGCTGGTCTAAAAGTTCACGCCAAAATAGCACAAATAACCAAAAGAAAAGGCTCAAAACTACAGAGCTACCTACATCTAGCCACAGGTAATTATAACTCTGCTACAGCGAGAATCTATACAGATGTAAGCTATTTTACTACAAAAAAAGATTTCAATTATGATGCAACAAAATTTTTTCACTTTATCACGGGTTTCTCTGACCACTCTGCACTCAAAAAACTTATTATTGCACCGACAGATATTAAACCAAAACTAATCTCAATGATAGAAAATGAATCATCATACAAAGACAAAGGTCTTATAATTCTAAAGGCAAACTCTCTTGTTGACCCCGACATCATACAAGCACTCTACAAAGCATCTATCAAAGGGTGTCAGATTGAACTTATTATCCGTGGTATATGTACCCTAAAACCTGGTGTTAATGGAATTAGTGATAATATCTCTGTATACTCAATCATAGGCAAATATCTCGAACATCCAAGAATCTACTATTTTAAACATGATAAGAGTGAGTGCTATATCTCATCAGCTGATTTAATGCCAAGAAACCTCATCAGACGAATAGAGATTATGACTCCTATCGTAGAAGAGAATCTACAAAAAAAGTTGAAACAGATACTATCTCTGCAACTCCAAGATTGCAAACTTAGATGGAGACTAAAAAGTTCAGGAGAGTATAAACAGGTCAAACAGTGCGACAAGATAATAAACAATCATGATATTTTAGAGGAGTATGTAACTAAAATTTATGACAAAGCACAAAAAGATTCAGCCGAGTATATAAGCAAAAAAATATTAAAAGGAGAAAAAAAATGAGAGTCAAATACAAAAATTGGACACCAACCCTAAAAAAAGGTGCATGGATAGCCGAAGGAGCAACAGTAATAGGACGAACAGAGATAGGAGAGGACTCTTCTATATGGTTTGGAACAGTAGTTAGAGGTGATGTCCACTATATCAAAATAGGAGATAGAACTAGTATACAAGATTTATCAATGGTGCATGTAACTCACCACAAAAAAGATGATATGAGTGATGGAAATCCAACTATTATAGGAGATGATGTAACTATAGGACATAGAGTGATGCTTCATGGCTGTACTATAGAAAATGCTTGTCTAATTGGTATGAGTGCTACTATATTAGATGGTGCTGTTATTGGCAAAGAGTCTATTGTTGGAGCTGGTGCATTAGTAACTAAAAACAAAATCTTTCCTCCTAGAAGCCTAATCATAGGAAGCCCTGCAAAAGTGATAAGAGAACTCACAGATGCTGAAGTAGAAGAGCTTTATGCCTCTGCAAAACGATATGTAGGCTTCAAAAATAACTATCTTTAATTTTTTATGGTAGAATTAAATAAATCAAACAAAGGATTCTACCATGAGATATATAAACACTATTCCATTAATTATCTCTATTTTTTTAATTAATGGATGTATTCAGAAAGTTGAGAAACCCAAAAAACGAGTTGTAGTTGTAGAGGAGGAGATACCAATAGCTCGTACTTTTCCCTTAAATGAACCTGTGGAGATACTTCATCCACAAACTCAACCAATACAACCATCATCCATCCCTCTACCTGCACATACACCACCTTTTCCACTAGATACTATAAATAGCAACTATTTAGGTGGAGCATATGCTAATAGCTATAAGCTAAAACAGTTTATTAATAAGATGATAAATAAACATCACTTTAGTAGAGGCTTTTTAAATGGTGTATTTTCCAGTGTAAATAGAGACATCAAGGCTCTCACAAAATATAATGTTATAGGTAAAAGGTCTAAGATAAAAGCAAAAAGAACTACCCCTGGAGAGTGGGATAGATATAGAAAAGACTTCTTTCCAAGTAGAATAGGAAAAGGTGTCAAGTTTTGGAGAGAGAACAAATATTGGCTAGATAAAGCCTTTAGAGAGTATGGTGTAGCACCTGAATATATTATAGCAATTATAGGAGTAGAGACAAACTTTGGAAGCTATACAGGAAAACATAAAGTTCTCGATGCACTAACCTCTCTATCATTAGAGTATAGAAAACGGTCAGATTTTTTTACTACTCAACTAGAGAATCTACTACTTTTAGCAAGAGAACAGAAACTCGACCCAAGAGCTATCCGTGGCTCATATGGTGGTGCATTTGGACTTGCACAGTTTATGCCTGATTCATTTAGACAATACACTGTAGACCATGACCATAGTGGACAGATAAATCTATTTACAAAAGCAGATGCTATTGGCTCTGTTGCTAACTTCTTCAAAGAGAAAGGTGGATGGAACCCTAATATACCTGTAGCTATGAGAGTAAACTACAATGGAACTAGATTTTTTGGTGCAAAGACAGGATATAAAACAAGCTATCCACAATCTCAACTACGAGCTATGGGAATGACTCCTACTAGTAACTTCTATGGCTACAGAGGACCTGTAATGCTTATCAAGCTCAACAGATATACCAAAGATGAGATGTGGTGGGGAACACCAAATCTATATGCGATAGCTAGATATAATCCTAGAGAGCATTATATTATGGCTGTGCATCAATTGGCACAGGCTATTCGATATAACTATTATAGGAGATAATAATATGAGGTTGGCTCTAGCCAACCCTACACATTTTCTAATACTCTATCTAAGGTATACTTCAAATCCTCATCCAGCTCCAAAGATTTTAACATCCATTGGATATATCTTGTATCTCTTCTTGCAATATCCTCTATCTGTTCACCTTTGTACTTACCAAACTTAAATGATTTCATATAGACAGGTGTACGAGTCAACTCCTCTAGTTTCAACATAGGATTGACTCCTCTATACTGCTCTTTGACCTTTGCTACAAGTTTGGATAGTAAGAGTTTCATCACAAGTACATCACCAATAGCATCATGTGCTTTTATAACTATTCCATGCTTGTTTGCCTCCTGTTGCTCCTCTCTATATAACCCCAAAGAGTATCTAAAGTACTGTAGACGATGAGCATCAGAGTCGGGATAGAGATGTTTAGCACATCTAAGTGTATCTATTAGCTTCATTCTATTCTCAAAACCCTCTTTTCTCAACATACCCAAATCAAAATTGATATTGTGTGCTATGAGATAGTTGTTGGGAGTATTTAGAGCCTGAATATCTCTATAGAATCTAGTTGTAAAGAATGGAGTTTTTCCCTCTAAGAGTTCAGGAGTAATATTATGAACCTCCATAGCCTCTATTTTTATCGGTAGAGGAGCAGAGCATAGCTCATCATATACCTCTACAAAGCCTCTAGCACCAACTACCATTGCTCCTATCTGTATAATCCTATCCTCATCTTGGTTGCCTGTTGTCTCCGTATCAAACAGAATATATTTAATCATTGTTTTTCCTATTTTTAAAATTTTTGATATATCTATAGAGTGATTTTAAATCCTCTACAAAACTACTATTTTTAGAAAAGTATCTCTCTTTTACCTCTCTCCATACAGATTTTATTCTACTTTTTATCTCTTTTGTTGTAGTTACAGTTGTTTGATAAATATTAGTATCTTTTAACCACTCAATACCACTTATTAGCCTCTGATAAGCCCAAGCAAACCAATCAAAACTCAATAACTTAGATTTTGAAACATTAAAAAGCCAAAATGTAAATCCTGCTATTGGTATCTTGGCAATATAGAGAGCAGAACCCAAAAGAACCTTGCCTTGTACAAAAAAGACCCCTGCTAGAAGCCCTGCACCCTCTACACCCAAAAGCAGAGTAACAAAAAAGAGTAAAACAATATGACGGTTGGAGCTATTTATAATCTGTTCTAATCTAATAAGAATACGAAAGGAGGAGATTTTATCATATATAGGCTTGGCTAAACCTTCCCAAATTATCTCCTCAAATAGTATAAAGAGAAGAACTAAAACAAACTCTACAACAATAAGTAACCGTTGTGCTATCTTTTGCAGAAATCCCATAGATATATTACCTTAAAATCAATTGTAGGATTATAACATAGATAGGTTAATGTGGAGAAATATACAAAGGTTAATAACTGTTTAAAAATATTTATATTTAAATAGA
The DNA here is from genome assembly GCA_964606545.1 of uncultured Sulfurovum sp. GTDB lineage: Bacteria > Campylobacterota > Campylobacteria > Campylobacterales > Sulfurovaceae > UBA1140. Next base: position 61,823 of record CAZSHP010000002.1, read on the forward strand.
CTTATCTATCTCATCTACTCACTACACAGCTCAAACCACTCCCAACACTTCCCAACATCTATAACCTTACTCCCATAACCATTCCCAATCTCCATAAGTTCCCCTCTATCATTAGAGAGAAAGACCTTAACTCCACCAACTACGGCTTTTAGGCTCTCTATTTTGTAAAATTTATCATCTAACATGATTGATAAACCCAAAAAAGGTAATAAAACAGATATATCAGCCTCTTTTTTCTCATCTA
>CAZSHP010000003.1:0-55112 GCA_964606545.1 uncultured Sulfurovum sp.
TTTCATATTTTCCCTTCAATTTTTAAATCGGACAAACTTAGTCCTAATTAACTTTTCCCATATTACATCAATAAAGCTTAAAGTATAGTATAGTAGTTAAAATTTTTGGATTATACTCCTTTGGTGGTTAGAAATGAATGAATAATAAATACTCAATAGTCAATAATAAAAGAATTTAATGATAAAATTCCATAAATTTATGAACTAGAGGGTTTTATGGACAACACTAAAGAATTTGAACAGACTATTACTAAAATATTAGAGCTACTAGGAGAAGACCCAAATAGGGAAGGTCTACTCAAAACTCCAAGCCGTGTAGCAAAAGCTCTAAAATTTCTAACTGAAGGGTATCAACAAGACCCAAAAGAGATACTAAACCAAGCTCTTTTTACATCAAGCAATGATGAAATGGTTGTAGTAAGAGATATAGAGTTCTACTCAATGTGCGAACACCACATGCTTCCAATTATTGGTAGAGTTCATGTCGCTTATATACCCAATGGCAAAGTTGTAGGTTTATCTAAGATTCCTCGAATAGTCAATGTTTTTGCAAGAAGATTGCAGATTCAAGAGCAGATGACAGAGCAGATAGCTGATGCCATACTAGAAACTATCAACCCCAAAGGTGTGGCTGTTGTAGTCCATGCACGACATATGTGTATGGAAATGAGAGGAGTACAAAAAATAAACTCTACTACAGTCTCCTCTGCACTTAGAGGTCTTTTTAAAAGTGACCAACGAACTAGAAGTGAATTTTATAATATTATAAATACCCCTGCCCCTTCTAATTTTTAGAAGAGGTATTATTTTTCCATAAAATTTTACAATTCAAACTACTAATATTCCCATCATCTAAAATAGCAATATTATCAACCAAAAGTTTAACTTTTACTTCCTTACTTTTATAGATATATTCCATATTATCAGACAATATATCTCTGTATGAATAGTGTATAGTAGAATTACACTCTTTTTTCAATAACGAAACTAAAGAGTTTAAATTCATATTGATTAAATTAATATTACTATCTCTCATATACAAACTATTATCTTTAAAAATTATACTTATATTTCTATCACTATTAACTCTTTTTAGTGACTCTCCATCTTTGAAATAATGATAATCACTCATCCAATGATAACCTTTAATCTGTAATACATCATTGGTATGAGTAGAGGCAAATCTAATAAGACTGTGTTGCATCTGACCCATACGCAAATATTCTCTCCACTCCCACTCTTCAATAAACCTAAATCCTAACTCCTTTGTAACAAAATGTGCAAAATTATAATAATCTGATACTCTAGTAGAATTAGAATCATTTAAAATAGTATTATATTTTTGAATAATTTCAGGAATTACTCCATTTAAACTCTCTTTTCCATAATTGTTACTAAGATACGAAATAAGATTAGAGATTTTATATTTAGTTTTTATATCAAGCTGTTCAGATATAGGAGCTGATGTTTGTAGTATTTTTTCTAATCTTCCCAATTGATCATATTTACTAATATGTGAAGCAGAGTACTTACCAAACTGTGAACCAATAAGCAGTATACTCAAAGACATAAATAACCACTTATAACTAGCACTTTTAATTAATATAAAATAAAAAGATAAAAGAAACAACCAAGCTCCAAAAAGAGCAATAAAATAACGACTCTCTGTAAATCCATACTCATCTATTCTCATCCATATAGAGATACCTAGCATAATAGTCTGTATAATAACAGCTACACATATATATTTTTTATACTTTTCATTTTTCTCATTCCAAAGAGGTGTCCAAAATAAATAAGTAGCTATAGCTACTACAGAAAAAGCCACTGTAATCCAAGCCAATATCCCTTTTGGAAACTCCATATTAATCAATATCTTTATATCATAAGCAAAGAGAATAAAAAAATAACCAATAGCCAAAGAGGTCAAAATATATTTGGTAAAAATAACCTCGACTTTTGTATAAGTTCTTATTTGAACTAACAAAATATATTTTGGCATCTGTGAGAGAAAAAAATTGACACCATAAAGACCAAAAACCATAATAGCTAATTGAACATATCTCCTACTCGCTATATCTATCTCAAAAAGTTTATCTATAGAGTAGATTGCCAAACTAAATCCTGCATAAAGAAAAAGAGAAAATAGAGTAGTAGCAAAAAGAGCTAAAATAATATTTTGTGTCCACTCCCAAATATTTTTATTGGAAATTTTTATATTTATAAAAGGTGCCCAAATAAGCATAAAGAAAAAAGATAATATCAAAAGTGCATGACGCAAAAATATATGATTATGTGAATCAGATATATTTACAGGCAAAATAGAGTAATACCATATCAATCCCCCAATACCCAATAGAGTCACTAAAAAACTAGGATAAAGAAGACGCAAAGCAGGAAAGAGAGTAATACCCAAAGAAGCAACAAAAGCAACTTTTGTTGCTAATATAACAATCTCACTCCCTTTTTGATAGAACTCTAACTCAATAAGACTTATCAATATAATAGTCAATAAAAAAGCAGAAAAACTTGCCATTGGAAATCGTTTTAGATTACTTATCAAACTTTGAGATAGTCTCTCTATTGTCTCAAGATTAAAACTCATTTTTTATCCTCTTATATTTTTGTTAAAAAAAATTTTTTTATATTTTACCATAAAAACAGTTTTTAATAAATTTATTTTTGAAGAGATTAGTAGAAAGTAGAAAGAAATACAATAAAACTAAAACCGTTTTACTTAATAAAAACTTAATATTTTTTTTTAGTTTTTAAGTTAAGTCTACACTCACTTTGTATAAAATTATAACTGAACTTAACTGTTGACAAAGTCATTATACCATTAAATTAGAAAAGGAAATATAAAATGAAAATTAGCGTAATAGGCACAAACAAAAATGAGTTAGAAAGTGGAAAAAATTTAGTAGAGATGGGAAACGAAGTTATCTATGTGTGTAAAAATGATGAGAGAATTGCAGACATAAAAAGAGGATATTACGAAGAAGAAGAAAAAGAGATATTAAAAAGTATAAAGAAAAAAAAACAACAGTTTGACTTTACTGCTGATTTGAGAGAAGCATTACATACTAGTAGTATGTGTTTTATATCCGAAAATAACATTGGTGGAACAGGTGAACTATTTACTATTTTATCAAATGCCAAAGAGGTTGGTGCAAATATGAGTAACCATACTTTTATTATTGATAGGTCTTCACTAGATATTAATAGAGTTAATCAGATAAAAGATACTGTTCAAACAGAGCTAGATAAGAGAGCTTCAAACCTAACATTTGAAGTAATATCTGACTATAATTTTTTAAGAGCATAATAAAAAAACTCCTCTTTTTGCCAAAATTTTTAAATATTATAATATAATGTCACAAAAAATGGCAAAAAGAGTCTCTATGGTTTTTCAATCTATAATCAAATTTATCCCTGCTCTGCTCTATAGCATAGTTTTTTTGGGACTTTTCTACTGGCAATTTATATCTATTTATGGTTTTATTATAGACCATTATAAAGAGTCAAAACTATTTATACTATATGGGTATCTATTTATATATCTATTTGGAGTCCCTATAGTTGCAGTCACACTTATCAATATGATTCATAAGTATCTTATTAGAGATATAGCATTTGTAATTGTCAATATAGTAACACTACTAATTTTCTATGGGCTATCTTTTAGTGATTTTTATCATATAATAGACTATTTTGTATCTCACCCTCTACCCTCTGAATCTATTACAGGAATGGTCTTTTTTATAGTTCTATCCCTAATATATAGCCTATATAGTATCGGTATACTTTTTTTCAAAGAGAGTATACCACTATCCCATATTGTAATTTTTTTAGGTATAGGTACACTCTATAGTATAGGATTTATACACTACTACTGTATACCACTTATTTAAGTATATAATAAATAACAGATAGTTATTTATTATAATCTTTATCCTCTTTGAATCTCTCCTCCAAAACTAATGATTCCATAGGTAAGATTTCCAACATATTTAAATCCAAGCGATTTCATAGCATATTGAACCTGATAACTTCTACTACCTGTATGACAATATAGAATAATATCTCTCTGCTTCTTGTCATTATGCCCCTCAATTGCAGAGTAGAACTGAGATGTAGGAACAAGTACATCTGTTCCTACTATATGACCCATTCTATACTCCATCAACTCTCGAACATCCATCAAGACAAAATCAACCATATTTAGCTCTCTAGCCTCCAATAGAGCCTCTAACTCATCTCCATCTAGCTGCTCTTTTTTTACTAAAGTCATCGCCTCATCTTTAGTCAATCCTCGTGAGTGTTGATGTACTACCTCTTCAATTTTAGCCTTCTCACTCTCTGCCTCGGCATACTCTGGAGTACAAAAAATTCCACAATGGCACTTGCCCTCTTCTGGAATCTCCCTCTCCAAAGCTGGTTTACAAGGACATATTCTATTATCAGCTCTATTTCTCTCCTCTTTAGTATTTCCTTCTACCATAAAACAGGGACAAAACCGTTTGCCATACATTATTCTATTTCGAGCAAGTCCCATAGCAACACCTTCATTTACATCTTCCATAGGGTGCTGTACAAAACCAAACTGCTTATTTACCTTCTCTACAAATTTCCAAGTTCTCTCTAGTTCAACTTGAAACTTTGGTGAGTTTATATCAACTTGTTGCATCATTTACCTTTTATATTTAAATAGGGCAGATTCTACAGTTAATTTAATTAATAGTTCTATTTATATCTGAAATAATATCACCAAAAAGGTCGGATATATCATTTAGTAAATTTTTTGTACTATTTAAATCTATACTTACCCTATCATCACTAATCTCTACTCCTGTATCTCTAGTTATATTTATATCTATATTTTGAATCTTCTTCTCAATATCTTTAGCTTTCTCATCCACTCTTTTCTCCATATTTGAAAAAAAGTTATTAGTTTTATTTAAGTCGATAGTAATTCGTTCATTTTTGAACTCAAGCCCCATCTTTTGAAAAATAGTCTCCTCTATAGTCTGATTCTTATCTATTGAAAGTTTTTGAGAAAACTCCTCCTTTACACTATTTTTATCCTCATTTGAACAACCAAATAACACAATATAAATAACTATAATAGAGACTATTTTTATATATCTTAACACTTTTTCTATCCTTTTTTTATTTAATTATAACATAAAAATTAGTGACTTTTAATGACATCTACACAATTATTACACAATCTTTATGTAAATTTATAATGAATTTAAGATAGTTTTTGTTCAATATGGATAAATCTTGTTTAAAACTTAAGGGATAGAATTAATGAATAGACCTCAATTGCTTTCGACTGCGTTGATTATAGCTTCACTACTTAGTGGATGTACACAGAATATAACATCCGAAATCAAACCATCTTTGGAAAAAAAGGTTGATTTTAACAAAACTTCTAAAATAGAAAATAACATAACCTCAATAGAGTATCATGATGAAAGTGAGCTAGATGAGCTACTTCTATATGCAAAAGAGAATAGAGCAACTAGCTTAAATATTGATACTATAGAAAATACAGAAGAGACTATAGAAGAGACATCAATTGAAGATAATTGGGTTGAGATAAGCAAAGAGGAGGAGCTTATCTTAACAGCACAGGCATTTATAGGAGCAAAATATGTTTGGGCAGCTAATGGGCCAGAGTGTTTTGATTGCTCTGGTTTTACGAGATATGTATATAGAGAGCATGGTATTACACTACCTAGATACTCAGGTAATCAAGCAAAAGTAGGAATGAAAATAGGATATGATGAGCTTCAGATAGGTGATTTGGTATTTTTCAATACAGAAAAAAAATATCATAAAAAAGTGAATCATGTAGGTATCTATATAGGAGATAACAAGTTTATTCATGCAAGTTCTGCTAAGAAACAGGTTACGATTACATCATTTAAAGAGAAAACTTTTTATAAAAATAGATTTTTATGGGGACGAAGAGTACTCAATGACACTTCTACTTACGCAGCACTCTAACAAATAGAGTGAATAATATCTATTATTCACTATCTTATAGTTTACTATTTTGCAATTGCTTGTTTTGAAGCCTCTGCAACTTTTGAAAATGCTTCAGGTGCATTCATTGCCATATCTGCCAAGATTTTTCTATCAAGTTCAATATTTGCTGCTTTTAAACCATACATAAATGTTGAATAGTTCATACCATTAAGTCTAGCAGCAGCATTAATTCTAACTATCCAAAGCTTTCTGAAATCTCTTTTTTTCTGTCTTCTATCTCTATAAGCATATACCAATGAGCGTTCTAACTGCTCTTTTGCTTTTCTAAAATGTTTTCTTCTTCCACTATAGAAACCTCTAGCCTGTTTCAAAAGTTTCTTGTGTCGTCTATGTCTAACTGTACCTGTTTTTACTCTCATATTTTTCCTTTACCTAACTACTAACTCTTTTAGTATTGGTGTCATTTGTAGTATAAATGAACTTGCCCTAGCTATCTAGGAGTCATTGCTTCTTATGTTTATTAAATATTATATTAAATATTATATTTAAACAATCATCTCTTTGATATTAGCAGCATCTACTTTATTAACATATTTCGCACTTCTATTCTTGCGATGATGAGCTCCATCAACTTTTGTCAAGATGTGACTTCTATACGCAGTCCCTCTCTTAATCTTACCAGATTTTTTAACTTTAAAACGCTTTACAGCACCTTTAACGCTCTTCATTTTTGGCATATCTATCCTTTCATATATAGTATATCTCATAGAGAATGAGGTCGCGTATTATACCCAAATAGATTTAAAAGATGATAATTATAGGAGAGAGTATAGATTATATTTTTTAACAATTTACAACATAAAATAACCTATTTTTTACTATTTTATATCTATTGTGATAAAAAAAACTCATATTCTAGCTCTATTTCTTAATCATAACTAACTTACTAAGCTACTATTAGTTATTATATATTTAAATAAAAAAAATCAATTGCAGGGGCAGAAAATATGGCATTTTTCAAAAAAGAAAAAACACAAAGTCAAAAAAAAGAGGTTCGAACTACTTCAAAACCACAACAACAACAACCTAAAAAGACTCAACCTAAACCAACTGTAGCAACAATAATATCGAAAGGTATAAAAGTAGCAGGTAATTTCAATGGAAATGACAATATTCAAGTCGATGGTCAACTAGATGGAAATATAGAAGGAAACAACTCTGTTCAAGTAAATGGACAACACAATGGTGATATAAAAGTCACATCTCTTACTATTGGAAGAAGTGGTAGCGTTAACGGTACAGTAAGAGCAAAAACTGTCATAGTAGAGGGTACTCTAATGGGAGAGATTGAGTGCGGTAATTTAGAGATTACAAGGACAGGAACAGTATCTGATAAGATTCACTCTGTAAATGTAGTAATACATGGTAAAGCTCTTGGTAATATCATCTCAGACCAAACAGTTGCTATTACAAAGGGTAGTACAGTTAAGGCAAAAGTTGAGAGTACAAAGATTAATATCAATGGAACAGTAGATGGTAATGTATACGCTTCTGAAATACTAGAGATTGCTCATGACGGACAGGTAACTACTGAAAAACTCCAAAGTAAAAAAGTTGTAGTAAATGGTAAAGTAAATGGTAAAGTAGTAGCTTCTGAACTACTAGAAGTTGGTAGAAATGGATTTGTACAGGGTGAAATCACCGTCAAAAATATTAAAACAGAAGAGGGTGGACGAGTTATAGGAACTATGGTTATATACCAAGAGCCTGTTAAACAGATAGCACCTGAGGTTATAGATACAGAGATAAATGAATAACTAGAGATAGATAGTGAATATTTTTTATATTCACTATTTGCTATTCGCTACTCAATAATCTCAACACTCTCTTCAGCTTTTGAAACAGAGATATTCTCTCCACTCATTGCCTTCATAATTACACGATTACCTTTTCTTTTTAATTTTCCATCTCCTATATAAACAGGAACAGCCATAGCACGCATTCGTGTATTGCTACCATCTTCTATCTTTGCTAAAAGTCTTATATAATATAGACCATCCTCTGTAGCAGAAGCCTTGAAGTTTAACTTATACTCATTAGTCGCTTTAGATAGAGAGAATCTAATACTATTATACTCTTCGCTCTCTCTTTTTAATTTTTCATCAAAATCTATATCAACAACCATCTCTCCAGAGCTAAGAGCCGTTGTAAGTGTCACATTTATATCAGCTATCTCATTTAATCCTACTTTTGTAGTTTTATATGTAATATCAATAGGAGCTCCTGGTTTCTGATAGTGTCCTATTGTTGTTCCCTCTGCGATTTTGCTATCTTCTGCCATTGCCATCTCTCCTATTAGACTTGTCATTAATAGACCCGATAGTATTACTGTTGTCGTTCTTTTCATATTTCATCCTTTTTTTTAATTTGGTGTTATTGTAACATCAAAACATGTATCTCTGTTACCATAATTAGAGCCATCTAAAATATAATTACCAATAGATAGGTTTACACTCTTCTGCTCTATACCTTGACCCTCTCCTGCAGAGTAATCCACATTTTGATGCTCTACTCCAACTCTATAGACTGCAAAATCAGGGTCAGAAGAGGTACCTCCATTCTCTTGACGCATCTCTATATTATATGTTCCACTTTGAGATACTACAAACCTTATATACTTATGTGTGTTTAGCTTATTAATAGTTCCATACTCCGTTGAAGTACATATCTTTTTGACATCACCAATCTCCATATCACTATATAAAGAGTGGTGGTCACTACCATAAATATCATTTATACTACTAATATCCTCTCCTCTTAGAATATCATCAATCTTACTAGCCTCTGATAGATTTTCACTCTTTAGAGCTGTAATAAATGAAAAGATACTAGTCAAAGCCTCACTATTCTTCTGAGCTCCTACCAAAACCTTATACATTGGTTTAAAACCCATAGAGAGGCTATCTAATCCATCATCATTACTATCATATATATCATACAAAATTCTCTGTATGGAATCTTCACTACTCCAATCATTTGTATCATTAGATGTATAATTTGGGTCGCTCTCTATATTCATAAGAATAGCATTATCCATCTGTCCTCTACCTATTGTATCACTATACAGAGGATTATCTGTAGCAATTGCAGACCAAGCATTACCCCACCCCTCTCCAAAAGCCAAACGAATATCCAATCTCTCACCAGGAGAGTGATTTCCTCCTGGACTATCTGACCTAGAGAATTTAGACTCAAAATAGTGACCCCACTCATGGATAATAATATGGTCATCATACTCATCCGTATCATGTTCTGCATAACCTAAAATGTATAGATTACCATCACCATTAGCACCCTCTGTAAAATACGAAGTACCTATCTGACCATCACTAATTGAACCAACAGTTGAGATATTATCTTTCGACCAATTTACAACAAGAGGAGGAAAAGTAACACCTCTATCAGACTCTATAACCTTCTCCATAGCTTGATAGATAGAACCAAGAATTGCAAAAGGTGCAGCATCCCTTGTCTCTCCATATGAGTATCCAGTCCACCCACTAGAGGCATTTAGATTCCTTCTAGTACTACTATTACCTGTAGAGAGAAGTCCCCCCTCTATTACATATTGGGAATCTCCATTAGTATTATCAACTACTTTTACACTCCAACCACCACTACCTGACTTCTCAAGTTGTGCATATACGCGAACTTTTATATATGTATCTCTAGGAAGATTATTTAAACTATACTCTCCATTCTCATCTGTAGTAGTAGTAGCGACAACTGAACCACTACTATCTATCGCCTTCACAATTACCTTTTTAGCAGGTTCTTTAGTTATATTATTATAATCAAGTCCAATGCCATTACTATGAACTTTGACTCTATCATAAGTTACTGTACCTATAATCTTCAAAGAGGAGGAGGTAGATAGAGATGAATCCTCATTAGAAGAATCTCCACTAGAAGAGTCCTCATTATCAATATCTTCAACCAATTCGGGAGAGGAGTTATCTGTACTAGTGTCTGTTCTATCATCTTCAATATCTATATTACCACATGCAGTCAAAACAATTAGCATAGAAAAGATTAATCCAACATAAAGTTTGTTTTTCAATTTTTATCCTTCAGTCTATTTTACTACTACATTTTGACACATAATTGTATAAAAATAGTTTAATAAGTATATTTTAATAATATTGTCTCTCCTCTAACTCTCTTATCTTAACAGGTTTGCTCATTGCATCTTTACTTTTTATCGTTGGTTTAGCCATATTGGATGTTCTATTTAATGAGACTCTGGAGCAACTATTATTATATGAAGCGTCATAGACATCCAATAGATACTCCCCCTCTTTTAATGAGACAGATAGTGTATCTGATGGAGAACCCTCATACATCGAAATACCCACATCTTTATGAGCATTTTTTGTCTCATATAGCACCATATCTGGGTCTTGATTACCATAACCAACTGGCTGAGCATCAAATCTATAGTTACCAGATGTAGCTATTTTCACTTTTATATATGTTCTATTACCCAATTTATTATAAACACCATAATTGTTTCTACTACAAGCCGTAACTGTTCCTCCTACTCGAAGCTCCTTATATACAGGTGTTGAGACATCTGACTCCCCATTGTTATTTCTACCACTTCCATATGAGTCTGAAATCTTGGAGATATTTTCATAAGCGACAGTCTTATCTATATCTCTCTTATCACTTGGGACTTCTCTCTTTAGAGCATCAATAAAGGAGAATATACTAGTAAATGCTTTAGTGTTTTTTTCACCATTTACCATCGCTTTGTAGATAGGTTCAAATCCCAAACTTGTTTTATCATGAGACTCATTTGTCTTGTCATAGAGGTCATATAGAATCCTCTGAACAGAGCCTTCACTAAACCAACCAGCATGTTTTTGAGCCCCTGCTTCTAAATCCATATACCACCCTGTTGATTGACCATACCCAGAGGTATCAAAATAGAATGGGTCATCTGTAACTATACCAGATAGTGCATTACCCCACCCCTCTCCAAAAGCTAATCTAATATCAAGAGCTTCACCTGGTCCATGTGGTCCACCTATACTATCTGTCCTAGAGAATTGGTCTTCAAAGTAGTGACCCCACTCATGAATAATAATATGGTCATCATACTCATCCGTATCAGAGTTAGCATCACCCAAAATCCACAAATTTCTCTCACCATCATAATTGGAGGTAACTATCTGTCCTGCATCAGGGTCACCACCCGCTGCAATATTATTAACAGACCAGTTGACGGTCAACTGTGGAAATTTAGCACTAGAGTCCACTTTTTGTATTTTTGACATGGCTTGATTTATACTATCTAAAATAGCAAAAGGTGCAGCTCTTCTGCCACTAGTATACTCTGTTCCACCCCATCCAGATGGAGCGTGTAGACTTCTTATATTCTGCTTGGTTCCACTATTATGATATTTCCCCTCCAAAACATAGAGAGCCTTCATATTTGTATTATCAACTACAGAGACATCCCAAAAATCTTTTTTATACATTCGTGCATACGCTCTAATCTTTACATCCTGATTAGGAGCAACATATAGTACATATCTTCCCCTCTTATCAGTAGTTGTTTCAGATATAGTTTTTCCATCTCTACCTATAGCCTTTATAATAATATTTTTAGATGCTACTCTCTTGACTTTACTATAATCAAGCTTTGCTAAACCTCCATGACTCAAAGCAGAAGGGACTCTATCATAGGTAATCTGACCCGAAATCTTCACCCCACCAGTAGGTTCTACAGAACTCTGACTACAACCAACAATAAGCAGAGCTATGGGTAGTGGATAAAACAGTTTTTTTAACATAATTGAACCTTTGTAATATACTTTTTTATAGTTTAGCAGATTATCTATAAAGAAATCTAGCTATTAACTAATTTAAATAGTTAAAATTAGATGTTAATAGTTTTTTTGAGTAAAACATATTTTTTTTAGTTATATATTATTTTATTGAGATTTTTAAGATATTAAATGATTTATTTAGCAATTGTTAGCTAAAATTAGTATAATATGTGATTAATAAGGTAATAGCATGATATATAGACCCATCGTTATAGATGAAGAGATTAAATTTAGCAAAAAAAAATTTATAGTAAGCAAAACAGATATAAAAGGTAATATCATTTTTGTTAATAAAAACTTTTGTGATATTTCAGGTTATAGTGAAGAGGAGCTTATAGGTGTTCCACATAATATAATAAGACATCCCGACATGCCTAGGGCTATTTTTTTCCTTGTTTGGAGTACTCTACTTAGAGGAGAACCTGTCTCTGGAGTAGTCAAAAATCTAGCCAAAAGTGGTAAATACTACTGGGTTATTGCTGATTTCGATGTTAAAAAAGATGAACGAGGAAATATTAAATCATTAACAGCATTTAGAAGAGCTGCACCTGACCAAGTTATAGAGGTTGTAGAAGAGCTATACGAAACCATGTTAAAAATAGAGAAAAAGAAAGGGATGAAAGGGTCTCTATCATACCTTGAAGCTTTTTTAGAAGAGCATCATATGACTTATGAAGATTTTCTCCATGAGCTTATCAAACCAAAAGGAATCATCGCTAAACTACTTGCCATATTCAAGAAAATGTTTAGCTAAATACAATTATCTATTTGGTGGGCATAAAATGCACCACCCTACTATAACTGTATCTATATTTTATAATCCTGCCTCTGTAATAGCCTCTGCTTGAGCATGAGCATTTAGCGGGTCTAGTACCAACTTCAAATTACCATCATTCATAATCCTATCTAACGAATAGAGTGTCAAATCAATCCTATGGTCAGTTAATCGATTTTGTGGGTAGTTATAGGTACGAATCTTCTCTGACCTACCACCACCACCAACTTGTAGTTTTCTCTGTGCCGATGTCTCATCTAACTGTGCTTGCATCTGGGCATCAAAAACTCTAGCTTTTAGTATCTTCATAGCTTTGGCTCTGTTTTTGTGCTGTGATTTTTCATCTTGAATTGCCACAACTACACCTGTAGGGATATGTGTCAAACGAACAGCAGAATCGGTTGTATTTACAGACTGTCCACCACAACCACTAGCACGGAAAACATCCATCTTGACATCACTAGGCTTGATGTCCACCTCAACATCCTCAACCTCAGGTATAATAGCTACAGTAATTGCCGAAGTATGCACACGCCCTTGTGTCTCTGTATCAGGAACTCTCTGAACTCTATGTACACCTGCTTCATACTTTAGTTGAGAGTAGACACCCTCCCCTTTTATGATGGCTATTAGCTCTTTGTAGCCACCTGCTGTTCCATCAGATGAGCTAACTATCTCGACCTTCCAACCCATAGTATCGGCATAACGAACATACATCTTGAACAAATCAGCTACAAAGAGAGAAGCCTCATCACCACCTGCTCCTGCTCTAAGCTCTAAGTAGATATTTTTATCATCATTTGGGTCAGTTGGAATCATAAGGACTTTTATCTCCTCTTCTAACTTTAGAAGTAGAGGCTCCAACTCACTTAACTCCTCTTTTGCTAACTCTCCAAGCTCATCATCACCCAAAAGCTCTTTGTTCTCAGCAATAGAATCTGCTGTCTCTATATACTCTTTTGCTTTCTCCACAAGCTTGGAGAGTCCTGCTTGTTCTTTTCCTAAATCTGTCATTCGTTTAATATCAGTAGCAATATCAGGGGAACTCAAAAGAGTATTTATCTCATTGTATCTATCTATAAATGGTTGAAGTTTTTCTTGAAACATGGTAAAAACCTAATGGTGGATTTGAGGATAAAAATTGTAGGGGGCAATCCCTCTTGGTTGCCCTAATATTTAGAATAAAACCTACGCAGCAATTTTGTTAACAAGTTTATTAAGCCTAGATACTTTTCTAGCAGCAGTAGATTTTTTGATAAAACCTTTGCTTACCATTTTATGAATCTGCTTATTTGCGATTTTAAAAGCATCTTGGGCAGCTGTTTTATCATTTGCTTCTGCAGCTACTACTACAGCTTTGACAATATTTTTAAATCTAGTTCTATAATATCTATTTCTCTCTGTTCTTTTTTCTGTCTGTCTAATTCTCTTAATCGTTGACTGATGATGTGCCATCTACTCTTCCTTCGTTTTATTCTCATTGGTGTTACTTTAGAATTTATCCAAAGTCTATTAATTCGCGAATTTTAGCAGAAAAACTCTTTGTTCTACTTTATTCGTTATAATCTCACCAAAAAATAGGTAAACGAATGTTCCAAAACCTCTTAAAATTTTTCATAACAAATGCTAGAATGAACTACCTCCTCTTTGTTTTAGTATTTCTAACAGGCATCTACAGCTACACTAAAACCCCCAAAGAGATATTCCCATCCTTTGAATTAGACATGATAGCCATCACAGGTGGATATAGTGGAGCATCTATTGATATATTGGATAAAATGGCAGTCAAAAGGATAGAGGATGAGGTAAAAAATATAGATGGTATAAAAGAGATGTCAACTATAATCTCCCCTACCAAATTTAATCTCATATTAGAGCTTGAAAAACGAGTAGACAAATACAATACAGCAAATAAGATAAAAGATGCTATAAGTATAACAAAGCAGTATCTACCTAGCGATATGAGTGAACCCATGGTACAAGTTCTAACTACAGGTAAGAGGCTAATGAGTGTCTCAATTAGCACAAATAGTAAAAACCACGACCAACTTATAACTTCAGCCAAAAAATTAAAAGAGAAAATCACTAGTCTAAAAAATATCTCAGAGGTTAAAATATATGGAGATGCAGAGATATATTATGAGATAAATCTAAATACAAATAAAATAGAGGCTCTAGAACTAGACAAAAGTCGTATAATCTCATCAATTAGAGGTCTTAGCTATATCTACCCAATAGGTAAAATAGAAGATAGCAAAGGTGGTCACTTCTATATCTCAACTCAAAATGGTAAAAAAACAGCAAAAGAGTTACTAGAGAGTCAACTACTCATAGGAGACAAAAGAGTTTATCTCAAAGATATAGCAAAAGTAGAGAAAAAATATGAGGAGTCTGCTTCTCTATTCTCTATTGATACAAAAAATGCAATAGATATAGCTATCAATATGAGTCCAAGTGGAAATGCAATGCTTATCTCTGAAAAAGTATCTAAAATCGTATCCAAAATAGAAGAGGAGAACCCAAAACTTCACTATCTAATACACAACGACTACTCCAAAAGAATCAAAGATAGACTTAATATAGTAGTCTCCAATATCCTATTAGGTATTATTTTAATCTCTATATTAGTTATATTTTTGATTAATAGCAGAATGGCACTAGTCATATCTCTAGGAATACCTACATCTTTTGTGATGGGTGCATTTTATCTCTATATTACAGGATACACTATCAATATGATTTCACTAGTAGGCGTACTAATCGCTCTTGGAATCATCGTAGATGATGCAATTGTAGTGAGTGAAAATATACAACAACATGTAGAGGCAGGAGAGGAACCTGAAAAAGCCGCTCTAATTGGGGCAAAAGAGATGTTTGAACCCGTTACCATAGCCTCGCTCACAACACTATTTGCTTTTATCCCTGCACTAATGATACAAGGTACTCTAGGAGAGGTTATGAAACTTATACCTATTACCGTATCTGTGTTAGTTCTAGCTTCACTTATTGAATCTTTTGTATTTTTACCTATACACTCAGCTCATATTCTCAAAAAAGAGAGCCGACCATTAGATTGGGATAGAGCCAATAAAATATATAGTAAAATTATTCACCTATTTATCCGTTTTAAAAAAAGTTTCCTGCTACTATTTCTAATACTAGTACCTATCTCTATCGTTATAGGAATAGGTGCAAGTAAATTCCAAATGTTTCCAAAATTTGACTCTAGCAGTGTCACATTGACTCTAAAAGCTAATGTCAATACCTCTACAGAGCAGACTAACTATATACTAAAAGAGATAGAACAGGAGCTATATAACAAAAAAGAAGAGTTCTATATAGACCATATAGGAGCTATTGCAGGATGGAGGAGAGATAGTGCAGGAAATAGTGAAACCTATCCATATGTAGGACAGATAAAGATAGAGCTAAAAAAGATAAAGCCCCAAAACCTTGTAGATGCCTATATCACCCCCTATCTTAGCTTCTATTATGATGATACCAACAGAGTTCGTGATGAGAAATCAGCCTCTGTATCTATTAAACTACGAAATTTTCTAAAGGAGCAAAAGTACAAAGAGAGATTTAATCTAACAGATATAAATATAGTTGAAAAAAAAGTAGGGCCAATCAAATCAGATATAAAAATAGGATTAATCTCTGATGAGAATGACAAAGTGATAAAATATATGAACCAACTCAAACAAGCCCTACTAAACCTAAATGGCGTTGTATCTGTTACCGATGGTATCAAATTTGGAATCAGTGAGATAAAGCTAAAAATTAATAGTTATGGTGAATCCCTAGGATTAGATGAACAGCTACTCGGTCAACTACTATCAAGCATGTACCTAGAGAAGAGAGTAGCCATAGCCTTTGATGCCACCAACCTACTAGAACTAAGAATAAAAAATGAAAATAGAGACTCCCTAGAGGAGTTTAAAAAGTTTGAACTAGACCTTGGAGTAAATGGTATAGTGCAACTCAAAGATGTAGTTGAGTTCAAAACTGTCAAATCATTTGAGAAGATAATCAAAGATTTTGGAGAGAAAAATTTCTATATCTATGCCAATGTAAACAGTAAGATACTAACATCAAGTGAAGCAATAGCCAAAATCCAACCTCTTCTTGATAAAATTAAAGAGGATAATATAAGACTACAGTTCAAAGGAGAACAGGAGAAGAATAAATCTCTAAAAAGTGATATGATAGCAGCCTCTGCACTAGCAATGGTACTTATTATGCTCTCCCTACTCTATCTCTTCAACTCATTCAAGGAGACCTTTATGATGATGTCGGTTATTCCTTTTGCACTTTTGGGTGTATTATTAGGTCACTTTATGCTAGATATTAACCTAAGCCTCTCCTCTATTATAGGTATGCTTGGTCTCTCGGGAGTTGTAATTAATGATGGTATTATTATGATGATGAATCTTAAAAAAGCCAAAAATATAGAAGATTTTTATATCTTGGCTAGTAAGCGATTTAGACCTATTATATTAACTACTATTACTACTCTCATTGGTTTAGCTTCGCTTATCTTTTTCCCTACTGGTCAAGCTGTTATATTTCAACCTATGGCTATTGCCTTGGGCTTTGGATTGCTTTGGGGGACGGTTTTAAATCTAATATATCTGCCTGTCTTGTTTGCAGTTTTCCATAGATTGAAGTAGAGAACTCTACTTCTCTCTACTATCAATAGTAATAACTGTATGAACATTCCCTCTAGGATTATAATCAGCAACGATTTTAATCCATCTAGGCTTCATATTTCTCTGTAGAGCATCAAATATCTCATTGGCAGAGTCCTCATGCGATATATGTCTATTCATAAAGCTATTTATATAGAGTTTTAGTGCCTTTAACTCAATGACCTTTTTATCAGGACAATAACTAAGCTTAATAGTCGCAAAATCAGGATAACCCGACCTTGGACATCTACACATAAATTCAGGTAACTCTATATCTATAGTATAGTTTTTTGAGTGTTTATTATCCCAATAGTTCTCTGCTAAATCTATATTGAACTCATTTATCTCTTTTTCGCCGTATTTCATATTACACATCCAAATGTTTAACATCTTTTGCATGTTTCTCAATATAAGCTCGTCTTGGTTCAACTTCATCACCCATAAATAGCACAAAGGTATCACTTGCAATCTCATCATCATTTATAACCACTTTTAGAAGCCGTCTATCCTCAGGGTTCATAGTAGTCTCCCAAAGCTGTTCAGGGTTCATCTCTCCTAGCCCTTTGTATCTTTGGATATATGCACCTTTTTTTGCACTTGCCTCTACTGCTCCTAGAAGTTCTAGTATATCTCTATCTTTGTACTCATCTGTAATTCTATCTTGTATCTTCTGATTGAGATAGATAGCCTCATTATAGTATGGACTAGTAAATAGATTATCATCAATAATCAACTCCTCCAATCCATCATTTGTCTGAACAAATAGTTGAATTAGCTCTTCATTTATAGTTTTATTTAGAATGTTATAGCCAAGAGTAGCAATATATATCTCTATATTTTT
This sequence comes from uncultured Sulfurovum sp., assembly GCA_964606545.1. GTDB lineage: Bacteria > Campylobacterota > Campylobacteria > Campylobacterales > Sulfurovaceae > UBA1140. The sequence continues at coordinate 18,199 of CAZSHP010000003.1, forward strand.
AGCCAATGTCTCATTATCAGTAGAGATAACATCAGGATTCTCTATCATATATCGAACCACCTCAGGCAGAGCAAACCGTTTTTCTATCTCTGCTAAAGCACTCTTATAATAAGCCACCAACTTAAAGAGTTCAGTCAAATCTTTTTGACCCATAGTAGTTGATTCTAAAACCCCTATACCATGCTCAATCAAAAAATCATTTAGAGCCTTATCATCTTTGAGATAAGTCTCATTTTTTCCCTTTTTATATCTATATAGAGGTGGTTGAGCTAGATATAGATACCCCTTTTCTATAATTGGTTTTAGGAATCGATAGAAGAATGTCATAAGTAGGGTCTGTATGTGACTGCCATCAACATCTGCGTCAGTCATTATAATAACTTTGTGGTATCGTAACTTATCCTCATTAAACTCATCACCAATTCCACACCCAAGAGCTGTAATCATATTTTTAATCTCATCAGATTTTAGGATTTTTTCAAGTCTAGCTTTTTCTACATTTAGAATCTTACCTTTTAGTGGTAAAATTGCTTGAAATTCTCGTTCTCTTCCTTGTTTGGCTGAATTATGAACAAATACGCCTGATGCTAGAGCAAAATTGTGTGTATTAGGTACTTCTATATCATATACATCCTCTTTTATCTCTATCTCTTTTACAGATACTACCTTATGATTATAGAGATATAAACTGCTATGAATTAACTCTTGTTCATTTGAAAATTTAGAATAGTCTTCACTCTCATTTATCTTTATAAGTAAGGTTTGAATTTTAAAAACTTTTCTGTTTCCTTTTCTATACTCTTCATATTTATCTATTCCAACTCTATTTAAAAGCTCTAAACTATTTTTTATTCTAGTCTCTCTCTCTGATGCTAGTTTTCTTTTGATATTATCAGGATTAGACATCTGTTTTCTAGTCTCTTCTGCTCTCCATTTTCTTAGCTCATTACTACTCCACTGCTCTTTTGCTTTTTGAGATAACTCTTCTTTTGCTTGTGGATTATTTTTATAATAATTAGTAGTCTTTTTAGATTGTTTCTCTCTATTTTCCTCTTTTGACCAATACTCTTTTTGAGAACTGTTCAATCTATCCAAAACAGAATCTCTATACTCTTTATTAGAATAGTAAAATTCTAAATATTTCTCTTTCATATACTCCTTATACTCTTCATCTTCCCACTGTTTTTTAGCTTTTTGGGATAACATTTTGGAGTGTTTTTTAGAAATATCACTTACCTTTTTTCTATATTCAGATTTTCTATGAGCTTCTCTTGCTTTCTCTTTTGCCTCCTCTGTATGCAGAGTTTTAGCAATATGTTTTTGATGTAATTTTAGGTGTTCATCAGGAGATAAGAGAATTAAATTTGTAGGATTGTTATTTAATTTATTGAAATCTACATGATGTTTATGTGCTTTTTCAATATTAGTATAGATTCTATTTTCCAAATTCCAACTATGAGAGAGCATATGTGTAAATATCCATTTGGAGGTTTTAGGATTTAAAACCATCTCATACCCCTCAATAGTAATTCTATGTTCTATCTTAGAGAGTTTTTTATAAAGAGGCATTAAACTCTGCCCCTTTTTTAAATCTTTAGCCTCTATATACTCTCCATTTCTAATCATAAATTTATGTTCAGGAGTACATCTTATCTTCTCTCCATTATCAAGTGTGACTTCTACAAGAGCAGTATTTGATTTTGTTTTTCTAGGATGAAGTATCTTTTCTACTCCTATTGCACCATCATCTTTTATGGTATAACAAAAATTTTCTTTTCCTTGTTTATGCTCTTCTATAAGTTCCAATAAAGTTATATCTCGTCCATCTGTCAAAGATATTTTTGTATCACCCACAAAGCACCCCCCAGCACTATCTCCCTCAACTAAGTAAATCTCGCTCACATTGGGGTCTTTACTCTGACAATCTGCCAATTTCCCAGGCAAAGTTCCCACACTCATTGAGTCTTTTCTTTTGACTAAATCTTTAGCTCTTTTAGCTGCATCTCGTCCTCTTGCAGCCAAAAGAATTTGAGCCATAATAGCTTTTGCATCATTTGGGTTCTCTTCGAGATATTTATTGAAGCTTTCAGAGAAAAACTTTTGAACTAGAGGTCTTACATAGCTTGAACCAAGCTTTCCTTTTGTCTGTCCTTCAAATTGTGGTTCAGGAACTCGCACTGATACGATAGCTATAAGCCCTTCTTTGCAATCTTCGCCTGTTATTTTGGTATTTCTCTCTTTGGCATTTGCATTTTTAGATATATATCTTGACATAGAACGAGTTAGACCTGCTCTAAACCCTGCTTCGTGTGTACCACCATCTGCTGTTTTAATGTTGTTTACAAATGAGAGTGATTTTTCAGAATCAGCATTACAATACATCAGAGCTATATCTATCTCTATATCATCCGATTTTCCTTGAAAAAATTGAGCATTAGATAGAGGCTCTTTTGTATTCATGTCCTCTACAAACTGTTTAATCCCTCCCTCAAAATGAAACTTCTCTTTTGTTCCATCTCTCTCATCTCTAAAATCGATAGTGATTTTTGGATTTAAGTATGCAAGTTCTTTGAACCTCTTCATCAAAATCTCTTTTTGAAAAGTAGTTGTCTCTGTGAAAATTTTATCATCAGCCCAAAACTCTATCTTAGTACCCTTTTTACGAGTTATACCTGTTACTGCTAATATCTCTTGGGGGATTCCATCTTTGAAACTCTGTTCATGAATCTTGCCATCACGGTTAATAGTTAGCTTTAAATCTTTGGAGAGAGCATTAACAACAGAAACACCTACTCCATGAAGACCACCTGATACTTTATAAGTATCTTTATCAAACTTACCACCTGCATGAAGCACAGTCAAAACAACAGTCGCTGCAGAGATTTTTTCGGTAGGATGCTCTGCTACAGGAATACCCCGTCCATTATCCTCTATAATCGCTGACCCATTTTTGGTCAATGTTACTTTGATTGTATCACAAAATCCTGCCATCGCTTCATCGATAGAGTTATCAACAACCTCATATACGAGGTGGTGAAGTCCTCTTACTGAGGTGTCACCGATATACATTCCTGGTCTTTTTCTAACTGCCTCTAAGCCTTTGAGGACTTTAATATTACTAGCACCATATTCTGCCATTGATAGACTCCATTAAAATTTTTTTGATTTTTATAAAAACCTTAAATTTTACCATAATTTTGGTTAGAAAGTGTTAAGATATTTTATCCACAAAATCATTCTTAATTATTTCAAATATATTATAATCTCTAGTTTTAATTTATATGCCATTAACATATTAAGGAAAAAGGATATCCATACTATTCTTAAATAATAATTTAATACAAATAATAATAAAAATATAATTATTACAATCTATTTTCACATAAGTTAATTAATAATCTATATTAAATATATTTTTTAACATAGATTAATGAGATGTAATTTTTTTTTATAAAATTTATTATTTTAGAAGAATATTAATTAATTTATGCTATAGTTTAATTGTTCAAGTTTATATCTATAAAACTTGAAGGTTTTTTTTAGTTTGGCTGTTAAAACTAATTCAACAACAAATAACATAAATAAAAAAGGGGAACCATTATGTTTAAAAATAAAACAAGATTTCTTACAACTTTAATACTTACAACAGGAGCTTTTAGCTCTTTCGCAATGGCTGATTTACCAATTTTTTCAAGCACACCAGCTGCACCTTCTGAACTTGGAGCAACTCTTGTAAATGACAATACTGTTCGAATCAATTTCCAAGATAATTCAACGAATGAAGATGGTTTTAAAATTAGAGGAGATATTAATAAAACCATAGGTTCAATGGATAGTAGTGGAAAAGAGGTATATGAAAATATAACAGGTTTAGAATGCGATAAAGTATATCAATATGAAATATTAGCATATAATGATGATGGTGAATCGACTGATAATGAAACAGATGCTTTCAGATTGAGTAGTACATTTGGAGTTATATGTCCAGAAGATGATAAACCAAAAGCACCAGGAAATATCGGTGTAACTGATATTAATAAAACTGCTGTTCGTGTTAACTTCGTAGACTATGCCAATAATGAAACTAGCTTTAAAATATCTGGAAGTGGTATCGATAAAACTGTTCCAGCTAATGGTACAGTAGATGAACAAGTATATGTTACTTTAACTGGATTAACTTGTGATGCTCTATATGGAATTCAAGTAGTAGCTAGTAATAATGCAGGGGATTCAGATGCTAGTGACTTAAAATATTTTAGAATTAGTAGTACTTTTGGAGTTGATTGCGACGAGTAGTAGTACTATTTAGTACAAATACTATATCATTTTATAAAAAACCAATATTAATCATAATGGCAATTAGTTTAATATATACTATGGAGAGTAGAGATACTCTCCAAATAGTGAGCCATTTCAAGCTATATCGGTTCTTTCTACCTATTTTCATAATAAAACACCCCTCCAAAGAAAAAGTTACACCCCTATTTTTTACAACTTTATAATTTATATTCTTACTATATAAATATATTATAAATTATAAGTTCATAGTTGAAATTTATTTTATTCAATAAGAGTATTTTTTAGAAATTAGAATAATTAATTTTTATTATATAAGTGAAGCTTTGAAATAGATAAATAATATAAAAATAGTAAAATTAGAAGAATATCCCCTCTAACTATGATAAGTTAAAGGAGATAAAAAAGATAATCTATATATCTAAAATAGTAAAGCCCTTATCATAATCAGAAACAAATGCCTTAGTCTCATCTGTAGATAGCTCAACACTAACAGCCAATCCTACCGTAGCAATAGTCTTAACAAGAGAAGGATTGTCTATATCACTAATATCCAAAACAACCAATCCATTATCTCCATCTGCTACAAAAATTTTGGACTCATCGCTAGATAGAGTAACTCCAAAAGCATTTCCATCTGTATCAAAAGTCGATATGAGAGTTGGATTATTAGTTGTAATATCTATAATCTGTACGCCACTTGTACCATCAGCAACAAATGCTTTGGTTCCATCACTAGATATTTTAACCTCTGTAGCTACACCTGTAGTATCAAATCCTCCAATAACAGAAGGACTCACAACATCAGATATATCTATAATCTGTAAACCACCCTCATAATCAGCTACAAATGCCCTACTCTCATCTGTGGATAAAACAACTTCTCTAGCTCTTCCTACTGTATCAGTCACACTAATCAATGTCAGATTTGATGGGTCAGATATATCAATAATAGTAAGACCAGCTCTATAAGTAGAGACAAATGCTCTACTCCCATCAGCAGAAATTTGAACATCTAGTGCATAGTCTGAAGTGACAAAACTATCAAGCAGTGTAGGATTTGTTGGAACAGAAACATCCAAACTTAATAGACCATTCTCTCCGTCAGAAACAAATAGTACCTTTTCATCACTAGATAAAACAACACCCTGTGTATTTTCACCTGTCTGATAGTGACCTATAATTGTAGGATTATCTGAATCAGATATATCAATAATCTGTATACCACTCACCTTATTGGCAACATAAGCAATATTCCCATCTGAGGAGATAGCTGACTCATATGCTCTACCACCTGTATCGATATTCCCTGGAATTAAATTGTTACAAGTCTGCTTTATAATCTTTAATCCTCCATGACCATCAGCTACAAAAACTGTATCATTAGAGCTAACTTTGACTCCTCTAGCTTCAGTAGTAGAGGTAGATGTAAGAAGTAGTGGATTTGCAATATCACTAATATCAATAACCTTAAGCCCTTTTTTCAAATCAGCAATAAACGCCTTGGTTCCATCTGAGGATAGAGTCACCTCCATAGCCGTACCACTAGTATTTATGCTAGAGACCAAAGAGATATTCATAGGGTCAGATATATCTAAAATCTTTAACCCTTCAGTAGAGTCAGCAACAAATGCTTTGGTTCCATCACTTGAGAGGGTTACATACTGTGCATAGTTGGTTCTAAACTCGTTAACAACTACAGGATTAGCACTATCAGAAATATCAATAACCTCAATACCCAAATCAGCAGCGGCTACAAATGCTTTAGTTCCATCTGTTGAGAGTGTAACACCTTTTGCTGCACCTGCTATAGTAGCTGAACCTATAATAGTAGGGTTTGCAGGGTCTGTTGCTACATCTATAATCTTTAATCCTCCACTATAATCAGCGATATATACTTTTGAGTCATCTCCTGCAATAGCAATATCCAGTGCCAAACCATCTGTTTTAACCTTTCCAATTAATAGTGGATTTGCTTTGTCTGTTACATCAATAATCTCAACTCCCCCTTCAAAATCTGCAACAAACGCCTTTGTCCCATCACTAGATAATACAACCTCTTTAGCTAGAGAATCTGTATCATAATTTCCAATTAAAGTTGGATTATTTGGATTAGAGACATCTAAAATTTGAAGACCAAAATAGCCATCTGCTACAAATGCTGTTGATTGGTCACTTGATAATATAAGCCCCTCAGAAAAGGCATCAGAGCGACTACTCGCATCAAACATACCTACAATTTCATGAGAACATGGAGGAGGAGATAAAAGAGATGAAACAGATAAAGTAGATGAAGGTGGTGGAGTAAGAGAACAACCTATTGTCTTCAATCCACCATGACCATCAGCTAGAAAGATAGTACCATCAGAGCTAACCTTGACTCCTCTAGCTTCAGTAGTAGATGCAGAGGCAAGAAGTAGTGGATTTGCAATATCACTAATATCAATAACCTTAAGCCCTTTTTTCAAATCAGCAATAAATGCCTTGGTTCCATCAGAGGATAGAGTTACCTCCATAGCAGTACCACTAGTATCAATACTAGAGACCAAAGAGATATTCATCGGGTCAGAAATATCTAAAATCTTTAGCCCTTCAGTAGAGTCAGCTACAAATGCTTTTGTTCCATCACTTGAGAGAGTTACATACTGTGCATGATTGGTTCTAAACTCACTAATAATTGTAGGATTAGCACTATCAGAAATATCAACAACTTGAATACCCAAATCAGCAGCAGCTACAAATGCCTTTGTTCCATCTGTTGAGAGTGTAACACCTTTTGCGGCACCTGCTATAGTAGCTGAACCTATAATAGTAGGATTTACAGGGTCTGTTGCTACATCAATAATCTTTAACCCTCCACTATAATCAGCGATATATACTTTTGAGTCATCTCCTGCAATAGCAATATCTAGTGCTAACCCATCTGTTTCAACCTTTCCAATTAATAGTGGATTTGCTTTGTCTGTTACATCAATAATCTCAAGTCCCCCCTCAAAATCTGCAACAAACGCTTTTGTTCCATCACTAGATAACACAACCTCTTTGGCTAGAGAATCTGTATCATAATTTCCTATTAAGGTTGGATTATTTGGATTTGAAACATCTAAAATTTGAAGACCAAAATAGCCATCTGCTACAAATGCCGTTGATTGGTCACTTGATAATATAAGCCCTTCGGAAAAGGCATCAGAGCGAGTACTTGCATCAAAAATGCCTAATATATTACAGGTCGTCTCTGCTTGTATCGTGGTAGATACTCCCAATGAGAGTATCGCTATTAAACTTAATTTAACTAAATTCATATTTTTTCCCTTTTAAAATTTTTACTTGCGTATTATGATAGCATAATATACGAGAAATAACCTAAAAAATTAATATAAAATAGCTTAAATTAATTAATATTAATTAGTATTAGAAATAATATAAAAAACAATATTAATATACATATTTAATAAGTTAACATTCATATTAAATAGATTTAATTAAAAATTTTATGAAGAACTAATTTTTATTAAAAAAATTAGTAAAAAATAAGTTTATAATATATCATGGAGTCTATTAGCCTCCAACATCCACTCATGCAGAGCATCCCACTCCTCATTCTCTATCATACTCTTATAGCGACTCATCTCAGAGTTAAATGACTCTATAGACTCTAATAGATTATCTCTATTTTGCCTAAAAATATCCTCCCACATAGTAGGAGAGCTTTTGGCTATGCGACTCATACTTCTAAAACCACCACCAGCCAAAGCTATAATATTCTCTGAATCCTCCTGCTTCATAACAGAGTTAGCTATAGCATAAGAGACAGCATGTGGCATATGTGATATAAATGCTGCGTGTCTATCGTGTTCATCTGCACCCATAAAAACAACATTAGCCTCTATATCTCTAAATAGTCCTATCGCAATATCTATCTGTAACTCCCCACTCTGCTCTTTGTCACATATAACCATAGTTTTCTCTTTATATAGATTATCCATAGCAGCTGTTGGACCAAATTTTTCAGTACCTGTCATAGGATGAGAAGTTACAAAATTTTTTCTAATCTCTTGTGGAATACTAGATGAGATTTTTGCTTTGCTTGAACCAAAATCAATTATAGTACAATCCTCATGAATATCTTTTAGATTCTGAATTGTTTGAATAATAGCATCTACAGGAATAGTCAAAATAATAACATCACAAGATTTTATCTCCTCAAACCCATTAGATATTTTATCCACAAGATTTAAAATCAGAGCCTCTTTTTGATGTTTTGGGTTGTGGTCATATCCAATAATATGGTACTTATTTGAAAATTTTTTTAGAGCCATTCCTAGAGAACCACCCATCAATCCGAGACCTATAATGCCAATATTCATCTATTCTCCCTTATTTAGAGCGAAATTATAGCACTTTTTTAGTGAAAAAAAGATACACTAATGCGATTTGAATAACAAAGATACTTACTTAAGGAATTATTAATTTTATGAAAAGAATTCTACCATTATCAGTTACACTAAGTTCTATACTTCTATCCCAGTCTATTACATCAATTGAATACAAAGGACTCCTCCACCTCTCAGAAGATGTTGCGGCAGAGGTATCAGGTATCAGCGTTGGAGATGAGTTTGATATAAACAAGATTGATGAATCACTTAAAAAATTCTATAAACAAGGCTATTTTACTGACATATGGGTCTCAACTACTAAAAGTGGTGGATTGATATATAATTTTAAAGAGAAATCAACCATATCTAAATTAGAGATGGATGGATATAGCTCTGATGATGAAGAAGAGGCACTATTTATTAGTATTGGACTCAAAAAAGGTGACTTATATGATATAAAAAAGGTAGAAAAAGCAAAAAAGAGATTAATCAAAAAAATTGAATCAGAGGGCTTTTATGATACTGTTGTGGAGGTAACCACAGAACCAAAAACCGATAGTATCGCTCTCACATTTGAGGTAAATAAGGGAGAGAAACTATATATCCAAAATATCAACTTTGCAGGTGCAGAGCATATTGATGTTGATGAGCTAGAGGATGCCTTAGCAAACCAAGAAGAGGATGCGTTGGGTTGGTTACCAGGGTTACACAGTGGTGTAGCACATATGGACCAACTAGGTTATGACTCATTTCGAGCAAAAGATGTCTATATGAAAAATGGGTATCTCGATGCTACAGTAAGCGAACCTCTAATGAGAGTAGATAGTGGCTCTTATATTGCTAATATATCTTATCAAGTTAATGAGGGTGAACAGTACCGTACCAACTCTATATCTATTGTAGGTCTTATAAATGGATTGGATAAGGATGAAATTTTAGGGAAACTTAAACTACTCAAGGGAAAAGTATTCAATGTAGATAAGTTGAGAAAAGATGTCTCATATATTCAAGAGCAGGTTGCAAATAAGGGCTATGCCTATGCTAAAGTATCTCCAAATTTCAGTAAAAATGAAGCAGATAAAACAGTTGATATTCAGTTTATGGTTAGACCAGGTAACAAGGTTACTATCAATGATGTTATTATCTCTGGAAACTACTCAACAAAAGATAGAGTTATACGGAGAGATATATATCTAGCCCCTGGTGATACATTTAGCCTAACAGACCTCAAAGATAGTAAGAGTGCATTGGGTCGAAGAGGTTACTTTGAGAAGATAGATATAGAGCAACAGAGAGTTGATGAGAACAGTATAAACCTTTTAGTAAAGGTAAAAGAGACAGCCACAGGGAGTATACAAGCTGGTGGGGGATATGGTTCATACCAAGGATTAATGCTAAATGCCTCTCTATCTGACCGTAATATCTTGGGCTCTGGGATGAGTGCTAGTTTAGGGTTTGACCTCTCCAAAGTATCCACCAACTACTCCTTCTCTATCAACAACCCTAGAGTGTGGGATAGTGAGTATAGTATGGGTGTAAGTATCTATAAGAATGAGTATGAGTATCCAAGTTATAAACATGATACATTTGGTATAGGAGTTAATTTTGGTAAGAGATTAACTCGACACCTATATGGTTCCATAGGTTATAGCTATAGTGAGAATGATATTGATACAAATGAGACAACTGTCTCTCGAATCTCCTCTGTATTCTCCAATGAGGATTTAAGTTATGCAAAAAGTACCGTTACAGCATCCCTATCCTACGATACTACAGATGACTATTTCGTACCGAGAGAGGGGATTATACTAGGAGGTAGCTTAGGCTACTCTGGTATAGGAGGGGATGAGGAGTTTTTAGCATACTCTGCTAAATTTGGTGCTTACTACGGTGTCGAAGACTATATAGATTATGATTTAATCTTCAGATACAAAATTCGAGCAAAATGGTTAGAGAACAAAGGACACATATCTGGACCAGAGAAGTTATTTCTCGGAGGAGTATCTAGTGTTAGAGGTTATGAACCATATAGTATAGCCCCATCAATCTATGGAACAAATGAAGATGGAGAGAGTACAAGAAGATATATTGGAGGAATGAAAAGTGTAGTAAATACAGTTGAAGCAAGTATTCCTCTATCAGAAGCTGCCAAAATGCGTTTGGCATTTTTTGCTGATTATGGTATGATTGGAACTGATAATTTTGATGAGATAAAAAGAGCAGGGTATGGTGTCTCTCTTGAGTGGTACTCACCTATGGGACCTATCAACTTGGTATTTGCACGAGCTAAAAACCCAGGTGAGCTAGATAGGACTTCAAACTTTGAGTTTACTATGGGACGAAAGTTCTAAAATAGGTGATATATTACCACCAATCTACAGTGCTACTTCTACTTCTAAAAGAGGAGAGATACTCTTCTTTATTTTTTTCTTCTTGAGACAATCTTTACAAGCCCTAATAGTATTCTTCTCAAGAATAATATGAAGTGCTTCTATATTTAATATCTCTACAATATGATTTTTTATAGAGATAATTCTCTCTCTTTTCAATCTACCCAAAATCCTAGATAGAGTCTCAGGAGTTATATTGAGTATAGAGGCTATCTCATTGTTTTTTACTCTATTAAATATATCTGTCTCATTGAGTATAAGGTCAGCAACCTTAGCTTCTGATGATAATATCGTCTCTTTATGTACTAATGAAGAGAGCATCATCACTTTGTTTGTCATTGATTTTAATAGTGCCAATGAAAACTCAGGATTCTCCAAATACTTCATCACATCTTTTAGATGAAGTAAGCCCATAGTCCCCCCACCATCAGAGATAAACTCACAAGTAGCAGGAAATGGAGCCTGTTCCAAACAGGCATACTCTCCAATAGTAGCAGGAGCATTTAATCTATGAATCTGAACCATAGAGTCCTTTGGTGAGGTTTTATAGAGTCTAACCTGCCCATCTAATAGAATATGGAGATAATCACTAGAGTCGCCCTCATAAAAAACTATACTATTTTTGGAAAAATTCCTAATATAGATATTATCATAAAGCTCTTTGTGAAACCTCTTATCCAAATTTATAAATAGTGGTGTATCTTCAATTTTAATCATAATGCCCCTTTTTTAGATAACAGATAATTATAACATAAATAAGTATACTAAAATATTTATCAATATATATTTAAAATCTATTAATCATCTATTAATTCCAAGTCAGTAAAATATCAATTATTTTAATTAGGAGTATAGATTGAACCCAATTGTAGAAGATATTAGACGAGAGATAGCCAAGGTGATTGTTGGTCAAAAGAGGTTGATTGATGGTCTATTGATAGGTCTATTGACTCGTGGACATATACTACTAGAGGGTGTCCCTGGTTTAGCAAAAACAACGGCTGTTAATGCAATGGCTAATTCTCTTGGATTAGAGTTCAAAAGAGTACAGTTTACGCCCGACCTTCTACCAAGTGATATTATAGGTACAGAGATATATGACCCCTCAAATAACAGTTTTAAGATAAAAAGAGGACCTGTATTTACCAATCTACTTCTAGCCGATGAGATAAACAGAGCCCCTGCAAAAGTTCAATCTGCACTATTAGAGGTTATGCAAGAGAGACAAGTGACTATAGGAGATGAGTCATTCAAGATAGATTTGCCTTTTTTGGTTATGGCAACACAAAATCCTGTAGAGCAGGAGGGTGCTTATGAGTTACCAGAGGCTCAACTAGATAGATTTCTGATGAAAATAGTTGTAGGGTATAACACCAAAGAGGAGGAGCTAGAGATAGCTAGGCGAGTTGCAAATAGTGGTTTTGGTACTATAAAACAGGTAGCATCTATAGAGGATTTGAATACTATTCGCAAAGAGGCGATGTCTGTCTATATTGATGAAGAGGTAGAGAGGTATATTGTAGAGCTTGTATTTGCAACAAGGGAACCAAAAGAGTATGGACTAGATAAGATAGCTTCATATATAGAGTTTGGGGCAAGTCCACGAGCTAGTATAGATATGTATAAGGCATCCAGAGCAGTAGCCTATCTCAAAGATAGGGATTTTGTATCACCACTAGAGGTTGCATATATAGCAAAAGAGATTCTAAGACACCGTATAGTTATAAGCTATGAGGCAGAGGCTGATGGGATTACTCAGGATTTTATTATTGATGAGGTCTTAAAAGCTGTTGATATTCCATAAGATAGTGCTTAAAAGTACCACCCTACAATCAACTTAATTAAAGAAAAAAATGAATAATAAAATAAAAAGAATCTTACTCAAAAGTAAAAAGCAGGTTTTTGGAGATATGCTTGGAAATAATCTCTCTCTCTTTCACGGGGAGGGGTTTGAGTTTACGGAGCTTAGAGAGTATATCTATGGCGATGATATTCGTAAAATTGATTGGAAGACTACAGCCAAACTAGGTAAACCTTATGTTAAAATCTACACCGAAGAGAGAGAGATAAATGTGGTAACTGCTCTAATGATGGGTGGGTCAACCTATTTTGGTACAGTTAAACAAAAGAGTGAATTGATGAGTGAATTAGTAGCAATTATTGGTTTCTCTGCTATTAAAAACTCTGATTTATTTTCAAATGTTATATTTGCAGATAGATTATACTCTATGTCAAAACCAAATAAGAAGTTTTTTGCTATTCGTAGTGCTGTAAATGGCATAGATACATTTAATGTTTTAGGTAAAAAAAGCGACTACAAATTATTTGCAGATACTCTATTTAAACGCATCAAGAGAAAATCACTTCTATTTATTCTCTCTGATTTTGTAGGAGATATAAACTTTGGACTTCTAAGTAAAAAACACGATGTCGTAGCACTAATAGTTCGAGATAGATTTGAAGAGAATCCACAAGAGCTTGGATATATAAGAGTTTTGGATATGGAGAGTGGTAATAGTTTTGAGGGCAACATAGGAACCCAAGAGTTAAAAGGCTACAGAGAAGCACTACAGGAGAATGACAAGAGACTATATACTCATTTTAAGAAGAGTGGAATAAGATACACCAAGATTTATACCGATGAGGAGCCATTTATCAAATTGGCTCGGCTTTTTGGAGGTCGTAGATGAATAGTATAGAAGAGCTAAGAGACATAAAACCCCTACTTGAGATATCTGATATGAGTTTCTATCTCTATATTGGAGTTTTAGTTTTTATAGGAGTTATAGTATTGGGGATTATCTTCTCTGTAGCGAGAAGATTTTGGTTAAATAGAAAAAAAGATATGAAAAAAATCTACTTCAAACAACTAAAAGAGATTGATTTAGAGAATCCAAAAGAGTCAGCTTATGCTATAACCTATCTAGGTAGAAAACTCTCCATAGATGATAGAAGTAGAGATATTTTTAGAGAACTTGTTCCAATGTTAGAGCAGTACAAATATAGAAGAGAGGTTCCTAAAATGGATAGCGAGACGATAAAACAGTATAATCTTTTGGTGCATGTCTTATATGAATCAATTTAGTTTTGAGTATCCTTGGGCATTTGCCATAATAGCAATTTTTCTATTCTGTGCCAACTTCTGTCAAATCAAGGGTCGTAGTATATATTTTCCACATATTGACTCTCTTTTGATAGGTAGTAGCAGGAGAAGTATCTCTATTGTTATCCTAAAATGGTTGGGTATTACTATGGCTATAGTAGCTCTAGCATCACCCATTATTACCAAAGAGTATAGCAACTATAAACGAAATGGAAGAGATATTGTTTTAATAATTGATTCTAGTGCATCTATGAGACAAAATAATTTTGATACTAATAATATGAAAAAAAATAAATTTGAAGTGGTCAAAGAGGTAGCCTCTGATTTTATCTCCAAAAGAACCCAAGATAGGATTGGACTTGTAACATTTGCAGATGTAGCATTTATCGCTTCTCCTCTAACTTTTGATAAGAGATTTCTACAAGATATTATAGAGATGCAAAAGTTAGGAGTAGCAGGAAAAAGAACAGCTATCAATGACTCCTTGGCACAGACATATAATATGCTATCTAACTCCAAAACAAAATCTAAAGTTGCAATTTTACTAACAGATGGTGTAGATAATATGAGTAAAATCCCACCAACAGAGATAAAGAGTCTAATAGAGAAAAGTCCCGTAAAACTATATACCATTGGCATAGGAAGCCATAGAGACTATGACAGTAAATATCTAAAAGAGTTAGCAGATGCAGGAAAAGGTCAAACCTATGGAGCAAAAGATGCAGACTCTTTGAGTCAAATATATTCAGAAATAGATGAGCTAGAGACTACAAAGATAGAGAATAAAAAAATTATAAAACATACCTACTTATATATTTTTCCTCTCTTTATCTCTATTATATCTCTTCTACTATTTATCTACTTTAGAAATATGAGGAGAGAGGCATGAGTTTTGTTAATCCACAGTTCTTTTGGGCTATGTTTATCCCATTAGTTATCTTTACCTATCTGATTTTAACTCACAAAGATAACTTTTTGCAGATTTTTGATGAGAAGGTTTTAGAGAGATTAAGTATCAAAGATGACTCTTTGCCTCTAGTATTTCGTAATCTTATAATGATATTGGCTATTCTACTTATGATAGTTGCCATGGCACGACCTATTATTGACCATGGAGACAAAAAGGTAACCCTAAAGGGGCTTAATGCTATAGTAGCACTAGATATATCAGGCTCTATGCGTTCAAAAGATATATATCCAAATAGATTAGAGTTTGCCAAAAAGAAGATAATATCTCTATTTGAGGAGATGCCTACAGATGAGTTGAGCCTTATCGCTTTTGCCTACTCTCCATTTATATTAGCTCCATTTTCAGCAGACAAAAGAACATTAACAGATATGGTAGATGGTGTCACAGATGAGTATATCAATATCTCTTCAACAAACTTTGAAGCTTTAGGTAGATTTGCTATTAAGTTATTAGAGAATAAAAATCCCAAAATTCTAATTATATTCTCAGATGGTGGTGAAAAAAAAGAGTTACAAAAGTTTGCAAATATAGTCAAAAAAGAGAATATATCTCTATATGTTATTTTAGTCGGAACCAAAGAGGGTTCCCCTGTAATTGACTCCAAAGGAGAGCCTATAAGAGATAGAGAGGGCAAGATAGCTATTAGTCAACGAAATGATGAATTAGGAGATATTGCAATTGATACAAATGGAGCATTTGTTATAGCTGATAGTGGAGATGATAGTATCAAAAAACTTGTGGATATTATAAAATCTAATCACGAAAATAGAGAGCAAGGGGAGATTACTATTCATGACAGAGAGGAGTATTTCTACTACCCTCTTGGAGTTGGGTTGCTCTTTTTGTTGATTGGGTTTAGTTCATTACCTCGAAAGAGAGGCAAATCTATCAAATCTTCAGATTAAATGGTCTCAATATAGCTCTAATAGTTTTTCTAGCTCTTGGTAGTAGATACCCTTTTAGGTTAATACTATAGCGATACCATCTATCAGAAAAATATCTCTCCTGCTCCTCTTTTAACTCTTTTAGAGTCTGCTCTACTTCACAAAACTCTCCACTTTTTGGAGATATATAACGAGGAAAGAGAATAAGAGTAGCACAAACTAGCTCATCTAATGTACGCAGAGTTGTTCTTCTCTGACACTCTCTATAATCAGTGGTTAATCCCCATCCTGCATAAAATGGCATACCGTATGTGTGAACCTTTTTTCCCCGAATTAGAGCATCAAACCCTGCCCCAGAGGTCAAAGTATGAACCTCATCACTCACAGCTATACAGGAGTCAATACTTATCATAGTCTGTACTTCATTGGTGCAAGAGTCTATAATATCTTTGGCTATACTCCCTTTTCTATTACCTGATAAGACATCAGGGTGTGGTTTGTAGATAATATATGAGTCTGGATTTCTCTCTTTTACCATCTCTAACAAATCACTATTATTCAATCCAAATGCCCCAAACTTGATAGACATATCATCCTCAACTTGACCAGTTACTAGTATCACTTTGTCATATTTGGCTCTATCTATCTCTATATCGGCATGTTCGAGATGGTTATATTTAGAAAATTTAGAAGCAACTACTTCTGCTCTAACTCTTTTGGCTCTCTCCAATAGCTCATCTGAAAAATCATAATTTTCCAATAGATACTCTAAGTCGGATGGACTCCTAGGGTCAAAATAGATACCCCTAGAGTCTATCCCCATAGAGTATGGCTTTGCAAAGCCTGAACCAAGAGCAACAGAGCGAATAAAGGCATCCTCTATGCGATAGATAGTCATACTCTTCTCTTTGGCATAACTCTCTACTTTTGGAAACTCTACTATTCCATAGATAAAGATATTGCAACCCTCTGCTGATAAACCTTTTTCCAAGGCATCTTCCAAATCTTTGCAGATAAACTTTTGGTTATTAGGTGAGTAAAAAAATGACTCTATCTGCATCATTCTCCAAGGAGAGAAGTTAAAGAAATAGAGTCTACCTCGATTTGAAGAGTAGGTTATTTTTGACATAATTTTTCCATAAAAAATATTTTTATTTATACAATTTTTATTATATCTAATAAATTTTAATCTCTAAAGTAATGATGCTCTAGGTTTACCAATATGGTATCCTTGAGAGTAGTCTGCACCCAATGCGATTACTTCATGCTGAACTAACTCATTATGAACAAACTCCACAATAGTTTTTGTTCCTAATTTTTTAGAGAATGCAATAATAGCCTCTACAATAATCCTAGACTCCTCATCTACATCTATATTTTTAATCAACGAACCATCAATCTTGATATAATCTATATCAAGATTTAAAATATAGTCAAAATTAGCATAACCTGTACCAAAATCATCTATAGATATTTTTGCATTGAACTCTTTGACTTTTTTTATAAATAGACTAACAGTTTTAAAATCTCTTATCTCTTCGGATTCAGTAATCTCAAATACCACCTTGTGAGTATGAGGATATGATTGAAGTCTCCTATATATATAGGCTCTAGTCTCTTTACTCATAATATCCTCTGTACTAAGATTGATAGAACACTCATACTCAGGATGGTGCTTAAATACCTCCAAAGTCTTATCTACGACAACTCTCGTAATCTTTGAATACAATTTAGCTCTCTTTGCTATATCCAAAAAGAAAAATGGAGATATAACTTTTCCTTTGTCATCTATCATTCTTACGAGAGCTTCATACTTGACTACAACACCTGTTTTATTATCCATGATAGGTTGAAAATATGGGAGAAATTGCTGATTAATAATCGCTCTTCTTATCTGTCTAATCCACAACATATTTTTAGCATAATCCTCTTCGCTCTGCATATCATGACTATAGAGTAGGAATTTTCTATTTTCTGATTTTGCAACACTTCGTGCTATACTAGCATATATAGAGAGTTTTTCATAATCATCATCCTGTTCATAAT
The DNA here is from genome assembly GCA_964606545.1 of uncultured Sulfurovum sp. Taxonomy (GTDB): domain Bacteria; phylum Campylobacterota; class Campylobacteria; order Campylobacterales; family Sulfurovaceae; genus UBA1140. The sequence goes on from CAZSHP010000003.1 coordinate 36,264, forward strand.
AGGCAACTCCCCCACTTAGAGTAAAACTAATACACTCGGGTGCTATACAGTTTCTGCATCTTGCCTTATCACAACCTATAGTACTCTCCTCTATACTACTCATGAGATTTAATAGAAACTCTTGATGGTTACTCATATTTATTTTACCTTCTCTACAGAGAACTAGAAACTCATCATTATAGATTCTATATATAGTGCAATCCTCATCACTAGTTATATCTCTTAATAGATTTGCCATATTTACTAATACTTTATCTCCCACTTTATTACCATATAGGTTATTCAGAGCCATAAAGTCATCTATATTAAGATAAAACAGAATTGGTCTATCCATCTCTCTAATATTATCTAAAAATCCATTTTTATTAGGCAATTTTGTCAAAAAGTCAATCTTATTCTCTGCAAGTTTCTCTCTTATCTTAATAAACAGATATAAAAAATAGATTGCTACTAGAGTAGTTGCAAAGAGTAAAATATACAATAAGTTGTCAAAAAACATTAAAAATTCCTCTTCTTTATAGACAATTATAGTATAAAAAATGTTTATAAAGATTAAAAATAGTTAAATAATATTGATTAAAGTTAAAAATATGATGTTTAACTACACATTTTTAACTTATTTGAAATCTCATTAGCATGACCTACTGACTTTAGAGTCTCACAGTAGTTACTCTGATTATCTCTCTCAACAAAAGCAATAGGTGTAGCACCAGAGTCTCGAATAAGCTCAACTACAACACTATCACTATTTATAGCTCTAAAAGGTTTAGCATCAAATAGTGCAAACTTATACTGTTGATTATCTAGTTGCTCCAAAAACTTGTCTGCAGAGGAGTATCTATCAACACTATATCCCAAATTACTAAGAACAGCTGCATATATTTTTGCCATTAGTTCAGTCTCTTTATATAGTATTATCTTATCTTTTTTTCTACCTTCAATATTAATCTGATTACTCAAAGGCATCGATTCTCTAATCTCTTTGATAGGAAAATAATCCTCTATAATAGCTGTAAGTTCAGCAACATCTATCGGTTTTTTGAGATACCTATCCATACCGATAGATAGATACCTCTGTTTATCAGACTCAACTGTATTAGCTGTCAATGCTACTATTGGTATATGCTCTAACTGATTACTCTTTTCATATTTGATAATCTCTTCAGTTGACTCAACACCATCCATAACAGGCATCTGTATATCCATAAATATAATATCATAAGAGTTCTCTTTGCGAAGATTAAGAGCCTCTGCCCCATTCGATGCTAAAGAGACCGATATATCAAAATTAGATAAGATATTTTGAATTAACTTCTGATTGATAATATTATCCTCTACAACCAAAGCTGATATATGTTTAAATACCTTATGAGAACTAATGTCATTCACCTCTCTAAGCTCCTCTCCTATTAAATTGTTTTTTGTTGTAACTATACTTAAAGCTCTCAATGTCTTAGAGAAATTAAGAGGTTTATATATTAGTTTAGAGATTTTGTTTTTAACTGGACAAGAACACTTCTCTATCTCTGCTGTGCTAATTAATACGGTTTTAGTCTCTAACTCTACAAGAGTCCCTATTATCTTCTCATCTTCTATCTGCTTATGGTCTATAAATAGTATATCAGGTAGAGTAGCACTATCCATATTTAGCATCTCCAAATAACCATATATCTTGAAATCTACACCTATATATTCCATATATTTCTGAATATTTTTGCTATATATCTCAACATTTGGCATAGTTACATATGCTACACTCAAATCTTTCAACTCTACAGGAATAATCCTCTCTTTTGGTTTCTCAACCTCTGCTAACTCCAAAGAGAAGAAGAATGTAGTACCCTCACCCACTCTACTCTCTACCTCCAACTCTCCACCCATAAGTGATACAAACTTACTAGATATAGTCAACCCTAAACCAGTCCCTCCAAATCTTCTACTTGTACTTGCATCTGCTTGAGAGAAGGCATCAAAAATTTTACCCTGTTGCTCCTCTGTCATGCCAATACCTGAATCTTTGATAGAGAATTTCAATCCAACAAAGCCATTTGATTGTGATATTTTCTCTATATTAATATCTATATTCCCATTCTCATCTGTAAACTTAACAGCATTACTAAGTATATTGATAATAATTTGTGAAATCTTTGTTCCATCTCCCATAAGCTCAACAGGAATTTCGGGGTCAATAAATAGGTTTATATTGATATTTTTCTGTGCAGCTTTTGCAGCATACGAATCTACTGTAGCTTCAAACTTCTCCATCACAGAAAAAGGTATAGTCTCAATCTCTACTTTTCCAGCTGTTACTTTAGAGAAATCCAATATATCATTAACAATATGAACTAAGCTATTAGAACTCTCCTCTATAATATGGACAAACTCTTTTTGGTCATCTGTTAGCTCTGTCTCTCTAAGTATATTAGTAAACCCGATAATACCATTGAGTGGAGTACGAATCTCATGAGACATATTAGCTAAAAAGTGGTCTTTTGCACGACTTGGCTCTTTTATTGCATTTACCAAAAATTTATATATAGCTATAGTATCATTCTTCTTCAAAACCCTCTTTATCTCTTCTCTTTGGTGTTCATCCAAATCTGCCTCTAAATCACTAAGTGTATCTGTTAACATTTGACTATTTTTCATATTTGTATAGAAGAGATAGATTAAAATAACAAGAATTATTATAAGAGCAATTGATGCTACCATATATCTTATAGTATACTGTTTTATATTAGATAGCTCCTCATCAATATTTTTCTTATAGAGAGCCAAAATCATACTCTGTCTATCTCTAATCTCCTCAATCTTCTTCTGACTAATATCTATCCAATCTTTTGATAAAACTGTATATTTACCATCATCTGAATCTAAAAAAATCTCTCCTCTTAGATTCTCTAAACGGCTATCTTCTATAGTATCACTATTTAAAAAGCTCTCCCAAAGTATTAAATCTTGATGATTCATCTCTATTTTTGAACTCAGCATAAAAGATATAAGGCTCTTCTCTATAGATAGATTCTCCTTTTGCGTCAATAGCTCTAAATATGCCAAAAGCTTATCACTCTTTAGTGTTGTTGAGCTACTTATAACTCTCTGAACTAGCCCTATGAGAGGTTTTACTACTTTACTAAAATAGTTCTCATATAGAGTATTTTGATAATCAGCATTAAGTACATCCACTCTAGTTCGTGTATACTCTAAATTCTTGGATATATCACTTATGACAGCTCGATAGGGTAGAAGTTCTATATTACTCTTTAGAAACTTATCCAAGCTCTTTAACTCACCATCAACCTCTACTCTAACTGATTTTACTACTCCTAAATCATCTCTATTTTTACTCCCCATATATATAGCAGAGAAGACTCTCTCTCTATCTATTTTGCTAAAAAGATTATCTATTTTGTTTATTAAAATAACCGATTCAAAACTATCCTCTTTCTCTCTCTGTTGCTCATAAGATAGAGTTGTATAGTGAAGTAGTATAACAATTAATCCAACAACAACCAATATAAAAATAGAAGAGATAGTTTTACTGTTTTTAATTCTCATCAAGACTCTCCTTATTGATTCTGTTTATGATATAGAGCTATCTTTTTAATAGTATTTTTTAGTATACCATTCGAAGAGAGCATTAGATTTGGAATCGACATATCATCTGACTCATAGAGAAAGTGTTTATGTTTCTTCCAAATTTTATTCATCTTATCCACATCCACAAGTAGCTTATCAGGATAACTATAGGCATTTATATCTATTAACATATCATCTACATTTGCTATCGCCTCTTTCATACTTTTAAAGTTATTATTTTTATCAAGTTTTAGAGCATATGCAACATAATATTTTGATATTCTCTCCAATAGATACTCCAAATTTTTAAATAACATCAACATCTTCTCCTCTGTTGAAAACTCATACTTATGCTCATTAAATATAGAGTTAGCACCCTCTAAAAATGTCTCACCATAATCTAACATCAATATACTTCTCTCCCTATTTACCTCTTTAGTGAGTATCTCTTTAATCTCATCTTTATTATAGGCGAGAAAATCTAAAACATTTTTACTATTTCTATTTTTAGTAATCGTAGCTATCTCAATAATAGACCCCTCCAAAAGCTTAATATCCTGCTGTAGCTTCTCTTTTAAAATCTCCTTTTTTGGATTTTTATAATAAAATAGATAATCTTTGGCTATTTTTTGTCCCAATAGTCTAATATTTTCAGAGGCCTCAATAACCGTAACATCTCCTCTAGTAGAGGAGAAAGCTGTTGCAGAGAAGACCACCATAACTGTTAATATATTCAATAATTTTTTCATAATACTCCCATCTTCACTAATTTTTATCTGCTACAACAAAAAGTTTTGTTACAGCATCCATATTTTCCAAAATATCATCTGACTTTCTATATATCAGCGTAGGTATAAACTTAGTAGAAGACCTATTCATCACCTCAAAAAACATAAATGATTTCTTAACTTCACTCAAGAGCTTTAGACTCCTATCACTATTAAGCTCAGATTTTTCTAATCTCTCTTGAGATCTTTTAAAGAGCTTCATAGCACTATCTAATCTCTCTTTGAATTTTTCATCATTAACACCCCAAACCTTCAACATATATAGACTAGCCATTCGTTGAGATAGCATTCTCTGTCTCCCTGATATATCAACTATCTCTCCTAGATGTTCAGCCACCTCTCCAGCAAAAAGTTTTGTAACATCATCAGATAGATGCAAAAGCTCCTCTAAACTCTCTTGTAGTTTTACTACAGACTCTTTTTTAGGTTTAGACTCCAAAATCTCTCTTATAGGTGACCATATTTTTTGAACTTTAGATATTTCATTTTTAATAGTTTTATTTTTTGTATAATTATCTAGTGAATGTAGATGCTCTTCAAATGTATCTATTGTCTTTTTTAAATCCTCACTAGGATTAGAAAAACTATTATTCATACCTATCATACTATAATCTTTTAACATCCGTTGTGAAAACATTCTCTGTTTACCTGCTATGTCAATCGCATGTCTAGGACTCTCTATTGTTGTAGCAAAAAGACCACTATATAAGACTAACAATACAAAGATATATCTTATAGATATTTTTAAAATCGTTGACAATTTCAGCTCCTTACTTATTTCTTGGAGCTTGAAATATACATAGTTGTAACCTCATCCATCTTTTTAGTAATATTATCTGTCGTATTAAAAACGATAAGAGGCAATCCCCCCTTCTCAATATTATTGTAAAATTTATGAACAATATTCCAAAGCTTATCTATCTCTGCTAATTTTCTATTAATTTGTGGTGTATTCGTAGCATTTTTCATTAACATATGAAGGTTCTCTGAAAACTGTTTGACCGTCTCTTTCATCATATCTACAGTATTTTTATCTTTGATACCTGACTGATAGGAGATATAGTACTTAGCTATTCTCTGTGAGAGCATTCTCTGCTTTGCTGATTTACCTATAATATTTGATTTTTTTATCTTAAACCTCTTCTGTAAAGAGTCAAACACATACTGACTCCCCTCTAACATAGACTCACTTAGGTCTAAAATAAGTTGTGCATTATCAAGGTCAAAATCTTGAGATGCTATATCTTTAAAATCATTAGAACTAAGCTCAACAAAATCGAGAAGGTTTCTTATCTCTGGGTCATTAATAGACAATAGAAGTTTTTTATGTGCTGATAAAAAGTCCTTCATAGATTTTTCTAGTTGTCGATTAGCCTTGCTTGTTGCAATTTTTTTACCTATATAGAGATAATCTTTGGCTATTCTCTGTGATAGCATTCTCTGTTTACCTGCTATATTTATCAGCTCACTATTACTCACACTGGCAAAAGAGACTATTGGTAATATCAATACTATTAATACTATTATTTTCTTTTTCACTTCCTTCTCCTACTTTTTACTTGCAACAACATATAGTCCAGTTGCCTTATTCATATTTTTTAAAATATCATTTGATTTTTTATATATTAGTGTTGGTATAAATGTCTTGCTAGACCTATTCATAACCTCAAAAAACATAAATGACTTCTCAACTTTGCTCAAAAGTTCTGTTATCTCATCTGTATTCAAATCTGATTTTTGAAGCTTCTGCAATGAGGTCTTAAACAGAGTCATTGCAGACTCCATCTTCTCTTTGAATTTCTCATCATCTACGCCCCAAACTTTTAGCATATAGAGACTAGCCATTCTCTGTGATAACATCCTCTGTCTCCCTGATATATTTATTATCTCCCCTGACTCCTCTCCTGTATCTTTTGCAAAAAGTACTGTAACAGTATTTGACTCCTTTAGGAGCTCCTCCAAATCCTCTTGCAGTTTACCCGCTTTCTCTCTTTTAGCCTCTGCACTCAAAATCTTTTTAATAGGTAACCATAGCTTTTTTACTCTGCTTGTACTCTTTTTGATAGCTCTATTCTTAGTAAAATCATGAAGTGACTGTAGGTGATTTTCAAACTCACCCATTATCTTTTTCAAATCATCTGCTGGATTCCCAAAACTATTCTCCATCCCTATCATTGTATAGTCTTTGAGCATTCTTTGTGTAAACATCCTCTGCTTTCCTGCAACATCAACAGCGTGATGTATACTCTCTATCTCTATAGCATACACAGAGCTGGATATAATCGATACTATAGAGATATATTTCAGAGATTTTCTAAATAAATACGACATTAATAACTCCTAATTTTATACAATATTAATATTTTAATTAAAGATTATATTTAATATTTGATTAAGCTTTGCTTACTATTTAATTATGATATAATGTCGCTAATATTTAAAAAGGTAAGTTATGGGACTAAAATCAGATTCTTGGATACGAGAAAAATCAATAAATGAAGATATGATACAACCATTTTGTGAAGGTTTAGTAGGAGAAGGAGTAGTCTCTTATGGACTTAGCTCATACGGTTATGACATTCGTGTTAGTGATGAGTTCAAAATATTTACAAATATCAACGCAGAGGTAGTAGACCCAAAAGATTTCAACAACAACAATGTAGTCGATTTCAAAGGTGATGTATGTATAGTACCACCCAACTCTTTTGCACTTGCTAGAACTATAGAGTATTTTAAAATGCCCAAAAATACATTAGGTCTTTGTTTGGGAAAATCAACATATGCAAGATGTGGAATCATAGTAAATGTCACACCGTTTGAGCCTGAATTTGAGGGACACATAACCATAGAGATTTCCAATACAACCCCACTCCCTGCAAAAATATATGCCAATGAGGGGATAGCACAGGTACTATTTTTGGAGGGTGATGAGCAGTGTGAGACTACTTACAAAGATAGAAAAGGAAAATATCAGAGTCAAACAGGAATCACACTACCTCGCATATTAAAAAAATAGAGATAGAGAGATTACACTAATAACTCATATTAATTAGTTCAATCAATCTCTGATACCTATCATTAACATGCTTCCTAAAAAAGAGGCTATCATCTTTTAATTCCAAAAAACCACCTCTTTTTATACTACCATCTATATCCCTACTAGAGGAGATAGAGCTATCATCAAAACTTATAATGTCATCTATAACTCTATAGTTCTCTCTATTCCATGAGTTCTCCTCCTCATAAACATCCAAACTAATATTGTTTCTTTGAGGTTCAAGTGCAATATTTTGTATTAGATTATGGTCTGTTAACCCAAATTTATATCCCACTCTTCCATCTCTCCAACTTATATTTCTAAAGAGAGTTATAGAGACCTCATTATCGTTATAATCAAACCCTCTACTACTATTCTCCCACGCTCTACAGTTTAAAACTAGATGTGCATCTCTCGCATGACCATATCTATTGTGAACTCCTAGTTTAAATCCATTTCCATTGCCTCTAAATTTTTTCCCTATATTCCAAATATCTCGACCATTCTTAAAAGATAGACAGTTTATAAAGGTAACAGGATTCCCTGCCATCCAACAATCAAACCCATCATCAGAGTTCCCCCATGCTCTACAGTTTATAAACCTATTTCCTATACCTACAAAGCCCTTCTTATTTCCAATAATAGCAAAACCATCTGCATGTTCACCATAAGAGTTAGAGTCAAAATTGTTATATGAGTCACAGTTTATAATAGTATTATTAGATGCACCATCAGATAGAGTAAGCCCTGCATAGTAGTTGTCATGAATAGATAGATTTTCAAATCTATTATGAGAGGCTTTTGATTTCAGATATATAGAGGTTGCTCCACCTCTAAACTCCAAATTTTTAAATATTAACCAAGAGCCTGTAACTACAAAGCTGTCATCTACTACTCTGCGATTTAAATCATATCTCTTATTAGCACCATAGACTCCTCTAAATATAACTTTTTCACTCTTATAGGCTCTTATAGTGATAGGGTTATCCTCTCTGCCACTAATTTTAATCTTCTCCCCAATAGGATATACTCCTGCTCGTATATATATAGTATCACTAGGTTTTACAACCTCTATAGCTCTTTTTAAACTTCTAAATGGTCTCTTTTTCGTTCCACTATTTGAGTCTTTGCCCTTTTTTGAGACAAAATAGTTATCTTGTGCTATAATCAATAGAGTAGATATAAAAATAGTAAAAAATAGTCTCATAGCTACTCCTCATTGATAAAGAGTGCAACATTTTTAAAACCATGCTCCTCTATAGTATCCTCTAACTCTGTGATAAATGACTTTTCAGTAAAGTTCTTTCGTACTACTATTAGATTTATATCTGCATACTGCATCAAATAGAGAGTATCAGCCACAACAGAAAAGGGAGCAGAGTCTATAAATATATAATCATATCTATCTTTTAGCGTCTCTAACATGGTATTGAATTTTTTGGAGAGTATTAGTTCTGGAGCATCAGCTGATATAGGACCTGCTGGAATTATATCTAGGTTGGGATATGCTGTAGAGAATATAATCTCACCAAGAGACTCTTTGCCTCGTAGATAGTTACTTATCCCACCCTCATATAAGATACTAAACTTCCTATGAAGGGTTGGCTTATACAAATCCAAATCAACAATAACAGATTTATAACTTGCCATTTGAAATATAGTACTTAGGTTTGAAGCGACAGTCGTTTTTCCCTCTTTTGATACACTTGATGTTATCAAAACAACATTACCCTTCGATTTTTTTGAGTTAAACTGTATATTTGTACGGAGATTTCGAAAACTTTTTACTATTGGAGAAGTTGGATTTTTTAGTATCTCTCTCCTGTGACTAAAATCTATAAGTGTACTAGTCTCTCCATATATAGGAAGTCTACTCAGCTTCTTTATATCTTTGCTATTTTGAACTCTATTCACCATATAGTTACGAAGTAGAGAGATTAGTACAGCCGACACAAAACCAAAGAGAGTAAAAATCAATAGGGAGGATGTTCTTTTGGGTTTAATTGGTATACCATTAGAGTAAGCACTATCAATCACCTCATAGTCAGATACCGTAGCTACCCTTTTCATCTCATTTTCCGATTTCTTCTCAAGAAGATAGGAGTACATCTTGGAGTTCACCTCATAGTCTCTTCTTAACTCCACAAGTTGTTGCTCTTTTGTAGGTAGAGTTTTTAGACTTTTTTCATATTTCTCTTTCATAGAGATTAAATCTCTTTTTCTACCTGATATATTGGTTTTGAGATTTTTTATATTAAGTAAAATAGTTTCTCTATTCCTAGCTATATCTCTTCTTATCGCTTTTAAATCAGGATGCTTCTCTGTAAAATCTCTACTAAGCTCAGTAGCCTTTCTCCGTAACTCCTGTAGTCTCTCAATAACCCGTATTGTAGGTTCATCATTAAGCTCTCTTAGAGTAGGAGCGATACTATCAAGATTTTTATTGCGTTTTAAAAATGTTATTAGATTATTAATTAATCTCTCTCTAATACCATTTTCGGATAGTTCAACCTCTATCTCACTAAGCCTATTTATAAGCGTCTCGGACTGAATAGATGGTTCAATAACAGAGTTAGATACTCTATAGTTCTCTAGTTGAGTCTCTGATAATTTTAGTCTCTTGCCTGTAGTTATTAACTGTTTCTCTATAAAATTCAATATTTTATTATTTTTTTTACTCTTGTTTATAATGCTTTGTGAAATATATACATCTACTAAGGTATCTACATATCTAGTAGCTCGTGATGCAGAGGTGTCTTGATAGGCTACTTTTATAAGAGAGATATTATCTTTGAGTCTTGATACTTTTAGATTTTTTCTCACAATCTTCTCATATATATTTCTATTGTTACCATTTAGCTTAAAATATATAGGATTAGAGAAGTTAGCCTCTTTATCTACAGTCAATTTAAATCGTCTACTCTTGATTATCTCTCCATATTTATAAATCTTAGAGGAGACTCTATCTCCTATTTTGAGATGAAAACCACTCTCTACAGGTATAAGTTCAATCTTTTTACCTAAAATATTCTTATTTAAAATCTCTATATCTTTAACTCGTATGGGAGGAGCAGAAAAGATTTCAACTTTTTTATAATTTCTCTTCTCAAAATATTGTACCTTTAGATTTAGTTTATCAATAGCTTTACTATTTGTATAAAAAGTCTTTAAAATAGCCAACTCTTGGTCAACCTCACTATTTCCTGATATTGCCAAAGCACTACTAAGTGGGTCTATAGCTCTTAATCTCTCTGCACCTCTTGACTCTGATTTTATTTTGATAATAGCATAAGACTCATATATAGATGGTTGAAAATATAGATTTATTGCTGTTAACAAGGAGACGGCTATAGTTATGAAAAATATAGACCAACCATAAGGTCTAATAGTAGAAAATAGCTCTATGAGATAGTTCTCCTCGGCTTTTGCTCTTCTTCTATCTCTCATTCTCTTCTCTTACTGTGTTAATAGTCTAATAGTTAAAAATGGTGTTAGTGCATCTGCAACAAGTTGAAATATAGGATTAATTTCACCCACTTTATTGTTAAACACTCTCATCCCTTTTGGAACAACATATATAATATCATTAGGATGAATCATCTGATTTGCAGTAGCAATAGAGTCTACACTAGTTAGACTTACAATCTTTGTCTGTATACTATCTCCATAGTTCTTTAGTATCATTATAGATTGTCTATCTGCACCTTTTGTCAAATCTCCTGCTACAGACAAGAGTTGCAAAAGTGGAATCTGTTCATTTCTAAGCTCTACAGGACCGGGATTATTTACCTCTCCTAAAACAAATGCTCTTTTATTTAGAACCTCTACCTGTATACTTGGTTTTTTTAAGTATTCCTTAAACTCTCTCTCTAACTTAAGCTGTGCTTCCCTTTGAGTCAAATCTGAGATTTTTACATCATCTACAAGTGGCAATCTAATAATCCCATTAGAATCGACTAGAATCCCTTGACCTAAACCACCTGAACCTCCCTGTTTAAAACTAGTACTAAGCTCAGGTCTTTGATATGTGATTATAGATAACCTATCATGAGGACGAATCTTATACTCAAACTTAGCAGAGTCTATACGAGTCTCTATATTTCGGTTTAAATTCTCTAGTCTACTACCATCTTGAAGGGAAGGAGTTTGATTAAAAAGAACAAATTCATCTCTCATACTACATCCCGTTATGTTTATAAATATAAATATAATTATATATAATATAAATCTTCTCATTTTTCCATTTCCTTTTGAAATTATAAACTAACTGACCAAATATTTTTTATTATAAAATTTTTATATTTTACCATAAAAAGAGTAAATATCAGACACACTAGATATAAATTTAGCAGTTCATATTAATATAATACAACTTAAAATAATATAAATTGCTAGAAAATGTTAAAAAATAAGTTGTCTATAACCTCATTTATTAGATAATTCTAATAGATATTAAGAAATAAATTTTTATATAACAAGATAAAGAGGTTTAAAATGAAAATCAGTATTCAAGCAATCAATATAAACTATAATCTCCTAAGTCAATTTCAAGAGACAACTAAAGAGGTAGAGGGATATTCGAAGTTTGCATTTTTCCAAAAAAGAGTTATAGATTTTACTTTTAGTAGTCTACTACTTATTTTGGCTTCACCTATTATGGCATATACTATATATCGTATCAAAAAAGAGTCAGCAGGGCCTATTCTATTTAAACAATCAAGAGTAGGATTAAATGGAGAGAGTTTCACCTGTATTAAATTTAGAAGTATGCACACAGATATGGCCTTTAATCCATATACAGAGGATAGAGACCCTAGAATATTTCCTTTTGGTAGAATAATGCGAAAGATGAGAATCGATGAACTACCACAACTATGGAATGTAATAAAAGGTGAGATGCACCTCATCGGCCCTAGAGCTGAATGGGATATATTGGTTAGAGAATATGAAAAAGTTATCCCAAGATACAAAAAAAGACATCTCGTCAGACCAGGAATAACAGGACTTGCACAAGTTCTATATCCTTATGGACGAAATGTCTCAGACGCTAGAAAAAAATTAAAATATGATTTAAAATATATAGAGAGTTGGTCCATTGGACTAGAGTTCAAAGTTATTTGGAAAACTATTATGGTAGTTTTAGGTCGAAAAGGGGTATAACTACCCCCCATGAGTAGATTTAAATATTAGAGTGGTCTTAATATTAGGGTTTTTTTCAATAGTGATATTTATATCTCCTGTTAAACCTGTTCCAATCTTGTAAAAGAGATTGGATTTTGGCTCTATACTATCTACTTTATCTATGATATTTGGCTGATTTTTGTAATTAAAAAAATTTATTGAACCCATACTATAGGTACTATTCTCATATCTAGTCTCAAGAAAATCCCCGAGATTATATAGATACCCACTATCCACTCCTAGATTTGTATTTGAGCTCAAAAGTATAGCAATTCCCCAATCGTGCATTAATGTATTGAAGTCCTTTTCATACCCATTTGGTGTTCTTCGTACAGCATCAATTATCGCATCCTCACTAATATATCTATTATGTAATATATTATGTAGTAACTCTGCTCCACCATAATTTCGTATCAGATAGGAGCCAAATGCCCCAACTTTAGAGTAATCCTCTACCCTATTACTCCATGTTGGTAAAGTAATATTTATATTTTTATTAAATAGAGGAAATCTACCATTCAAGTTTCCCTCCTCCCCTGCATCTCCTCTAGTATATGAGACACCTCTTAGACCATTGCTTCTAAGTTTAGTAGCTATAATATCTTCGACTGTTACAGCTAACATCTCATCAATCCAAGGTTTTAGTCCACTATTATTGTATAAAATATTTTTTTGATAAAATTGAATCATATGCTCGAACTCATGAGCTAAAGTTGACAATATCTTTTTCTGTCTATACCCATCTATACTCCACTCTCTACTACTACTATGACTTGCAAATGTCACAGAGTCTATATAGAACATCGTTCTCTCATTTGAACCACTAAATATACTTTTTCTGTAATTATCTTTTGCATAGAAGTAACCAAGTACTCCTCCACTCTCTCTATTATCACTATCTATATCTGTCAAAAGTATAGTTATCTCATGATTATCATCAATTAGAGTACTATTATTTGTCTCACTCCACTCTTTACCAAAAATATTTGTAACCCAATCATATATATCATTATCACTACCATCTTTTAAAAATGAGTTGGCTAACTCATCAATCATATTCTGCTCTATACAGTATACTTTAGAGCAATCCTCTCCAAAACTATCATCTGAAACCCATATACTTAGGCTCTTATTACCATATTCTGTTTTGATATTTTTAATATTTTTTTTTACTGTAGCTTGAGTTGAGATTGAGGTATCTTTTTCTAAGTAAAAGAGCTCTCTATTAATTGAACTATCCTCTTTTTGATACTCTATCTTATCATCTCTATTTAGTTCTCTATACTCCCCTACTCCACTATGATTAAAATTCATAATATACTCAGGAGCATGTTGAGTAGATAAGTTCTCTTTCTCTCTTCTTTCATCTATTTTATTATAAATATTTGAGTTATCATTTCTATTTAAAACTATTTTTTGATTTGTATCATTGGGATTTGTAAAAAGCAGATATATATCTGTAGGGTTATCATCTAATTTTAGATTTATTTTATCTCTATTCTCTATCTTTTTTAGAGTATAATCATAACTATCCGTCAAACTAGAGCTATCAATGGAGCTTCTATCTTCGGTATATCTTTCATTTATTAGGGGTTCTTTTAAATTTTCTTCGGATGAAGGGCTACTCTGTTTACACGATGAGAGTATAAGTATAAATAGGAAAATAGAAATTTTAAATTTCATATATCTTTACTCCAATAAAACTATAATCTTCCCCCCATATTCTTAATTATAGTATGAAAAGCTTTTGAGTAAAGTAAAAAATTGGCAATTTCTATTTTTTTATTAAAAAAATAAAATATTTAATATTTTTAAACATTAATTAATGTATTCTAATGTTATATTGAGAGGCAAAATAGCCTCTTATATATTTTGGATACCTTTTACCCAACCCTCCATTGTCTTATTAGCATCTGGATTTGGAGCCTCCAAAAAACTCACTACAAATTTATCTGCAAGTTCTGCCACACCAATAGCACGAGGTCTTACAGATAGAACCTCTGGTCTTGGTAGTTTCTTACCAAAACAGCAGATGATATTTTTTGCATCTACTATATCAGGATTAATTTCACCCTCTTCGAGATTTGATGTATGAGTATAGTGGTCAAATTTACCAATATATGTTGCAACTGAATGTGCATCTATTTCATCTTTTAGATATGATAATATCTCATCTATATTCTTATAACTTGTCTCATCTTTATTTAGTTCTATTGTAAATACTGGATATTTCTCCATTACTGTTATCTGTTTCATTTTTTTCCTTGATTGTTTTTTATTTTTTATTAAATTTGTCGGGGTGAAGATAACCCGACCTACGGTAATATTTTTTACATACCTGGAATTCTAGGAATTTGACCAAGTTTAGAGGCTTTGCAATACCAACCCCAACCTTTTTTCATCCAATGACCTATGATTGGTAAAGGTATCATTTTTCCACCATTATTATTTCTAAATACAAAAGCAGCACCATCACCTGTATCCATAACACACAAGATGTTTAGATGCTCCATATAACTTCGTTTTGAGTTGATTCCTTGCATATTTTGGTAAATATTATATGCTACATTTTTTGCCATCACCTCTGCCACATGTCCCTGTTTTGCTCTCCACTCTGGCCCCATAAGTGATGCACTATCTCCAATAGCATAGATACCATCAAATCCAGCTATCTCATTATACTCATTGGTCTCAACGAAACCAGCATCACTTAGAGGTAGTCCTGATGCCTCTAGTATAGAGTGACCTTTTCCTGCTGATATAAACATAATAAGGTCAGATTTTAGTTTTGTTCCATTTTCAAAATTAACAGCATTTTTTTCAAAACCTGTAATTTTTGAACCAATCTGTACATTTATATTTGTCATTGCAAACATTTTGTGCATCATCTCAACAGCATTATGACCCATTTTTATACCAGGTTTCTCCATCGGTGCAAAAAATGTAAGCTCAAACTTATCTCTTAGACCTTTTTTCTTCAGCATTGTATTGACATTAAAAAGAACCTCAAATGCTGGTCCACCACGCACTGCTGATGTATCTTTTGGATTTCCACCAAAGCCCATGGCTATTTTACCTGAACCCTTCTCTACTAATTTACTAAGTCGTTTATGTAACTCTTCTGCTTCTTCAGGTTTTCCACAAATAGATAGTGTATTCTCCACCCCTTTAGGTTTTAACTTGTCTTGACCCATTGCTACTACAATATATTCAAAATCTGCCAAAACTTTTCCACTTGCTAATGTCACCTTTTTCTCTTTTGGCTCAAGTGCAGTTACAGGGTCAACAATTAATTCAAAACCATGTTTTTTAGCCAACTGCTCAAGTGGTACTGATATGTTATCTTTGGTTGTCTCACCAGTAGGTATCCAAATAGATGTTGGATAGATATAGAAATAGTCTCTATCACTCACTAGTGTAGTCTCTATATTCTGTTTTCTTAGATAGATAGCTGCTTCAACTCCTGCGAAGCCTCCACCAAGTACTAAAACTTTTTTCATCAATAAAAATCTCCATATATAAGTTTAAATTATGCTGTGCATTATAATATAATATATTATTATATTGTAAAAAAGATAAATTCTCTCCTAATAAGAGCCTATCATCTAAAAAAAACTTTTTTTTGGGTAAAATTGCCATCCTAATAGTAAAAAATAGAGACCAAGAAATAGAAAAAATAAGGAGATTTTATGAATTTAACCCATTTGGATGAGAACAACAAACCTAAAATGGTTGATGTTTCTGACAAAGAGGAGACAACTCGAATTGCTATGGCATCAGGGATTATTGAAGTAACACCAGAGGCTTATAGTAGGGTAATAGAGAACTCTGCCAAAAAGGGTCCAGTACTTCAAACTGCTGTAATCGCCGCGATACAAGGAGCCAAACAGACTAGCACACTCATCCCTATGTGTCACCCTCTCATGCTTACCTCTGTAAAAACCGATATAGAGGAGATACCCCAATTACCAGGGTTTAAACTAACAGTCAGAGCAAAACTCAAAGGTCAAACAGGTGTTGAGATGGAGGCATTAACAGGAGTAAGTATAGGACTATTAACTATTTATGATATGCTAAAAGCGATAGACAAAGGCATGATAATAAAAAATATCCAATTAGAGAAAAAATCAGGAGGTAAATCAGGTGATTTTAGACGATAGTTGCAAAACAAAACCAAATATTGAGTATCCTTGTGAGTGGGGATATAAGATTATTGGTATAGACAAGATAAAGCTAGAGGCGTGTATATCTGATGTAATGAGAGAGAGAGACTATACAACTAGAGCAGGAAATAGCTCTAGCAAAGGTAAATTTCATAGTCTAAATGCTAAATGTATAGTCTCTTCACAGGAGGAGAGAGATGGGATATTTAGAGCATTTCAAAAGCACCCTGATGTTAAAATGGTGATATAATTTTTTGATATTTACACTCCCCCCGAGTGTAATATCAAGTGTTACTCAAATGGCGAAGTAATAACTATATAGTTTCATATGGCAGAAGCATTATTTATAATTTTTCCCACTCACACTTAACCAAATTTCTCTCTTTACTATCAAACTCAACCCCAATAATATAAATCTCATTATAATCACTAATATATTTTTTATGATAACCCCTACCTATAATTTGAGCCAAAGCCCCCGATTGATTTACTTTAAACTCAAATATATAAACCTTGTCATCTATAAAAACACTCAAATCAATTCGCCCTGCATTAGTCACATCCTCTGCAACTATCTTATCAAACCCTGCTCCTGCAAAGTAGGCATAAATCACACTTGCATAAAACCCTTCATAGTTCTCTATATAGTTATTGGTAAAATTATTATAGGCTATTGAGGCAAAAAGGGATTTTAGGGTGCTTTTTAGTTTTTCTAAATCTGCAACTTCCAATATATCTATCAAGCTGTTTTGTATTTTTATCTTTTGAGTTTTTTTATTGACAAAATAGCCTAAAATATAATCATTAAAACTCATTTTAGTTTCAAAATTGGGATATTGAAGTCTATATATAAATTTTCTTCGCTTTTTAATAACCTCTTGAATAGTTAAATATCCACTCTGAAACATAACAGTCTCTAAACTAATCTCTTCTATATCAAAACTATTGATTAACTCTTCACCAATTTCCAAATTTTCAAATTCTGCTAAATTATAATAATTCTCTTTAAAGAGTTTAATCAAAAAACTAGGTGTTCCTGTATTAAACCAATAATTTCTAAATCTAAAATCATTTCTAATAAACAGCAAAATATCAAATGGATTATAGACCTTGTCACCTAAAAAATTATATCCATTATACCACCTTTTTAACTCTTCTAAATTCACACCTTTTAGATATGGCAAAAACTCATTTTCTATATTTTTATGAGTATATCCACAAATCTCACCAAATTTTGGAGTTAAAGTAATATCCTCTAAATGATTAAGACCACTAAATATACTTGCCTTGCTAAATTTACTAACCCCTGTAATAAAAACAAATTTTATATACTCCCCATTATCTTTTATAATCCCATAAAAGGCTTTTAATACCTCTCTATTTTCGGTGGCTATCTCTATTTGGTCTAAATTATCAAGTATTGCTTTATCATACTCATCTATTAATATTACAACCTCTTTATTATATTTTCGATAACTCTGTTCAATAAGCTCTTCAAAGCAAGAATCATACTCTTTTGTTTTTTGACAATCTATTTTTAACCTTTTCTGATTAGATATTAAAATATCATGAATTCGGTTTTTTAAATTTTTTGAACTTCTCAAATCCCCACTAAAGCTAATTTTAATTACAGGATATTTATCCTCCCAATCCCACTTATTATAAATATATAGCCCCTCAAATAGCTTTTTATTCCCCTCAAATATATTCTGCAAAGTATCTAAAAATAGAGATTTTCCAAATCGTCTTGGACGAGAGAGAAATGTATATTTGTATTGGTCTATTAGGTTATAGGCATACTCTGTTTTATCTATATAGATATAGTTGCCCTCTCTGATTTGTTTAAGAACGCTTATTCCTATTGGTAGTTTTTTCATTTTTTTATCCTATGGCTTTTTTATTATTTTAACATTAAAAAATGGTTTTTGTGAGAATCAATCATTAACAATCTTCTTGATTACATTAAATATCAATTCAAAGTTTTTAATATCAAAATTATCAAATCCCTTAACATCATTTTCTATATATTTTGCAAAATCATTTTTAGAAAGCAATAAGTTATTTTTACACTCTTCATCATCTATTAAATATACAGGGTTAG
>CAZSHP010000004.1:0-54645 GCA_964606545.1 uncultured Sulfurovum sp.
ATTTAGCATTTTATTAAATAAATTTCTATTGTATCAGACACATATTAATAATACTACCCTTTTTCCTGTCTTGGATACTAAATCTTCTACCTCTTTTATACTATTTATACTAGAAAACATCAACTCTGTATCTAATATTTCATGCACCTCATCAGATATAGTAATAGTTTTTGAATTATCTCCACTGCCTAATGATTGGAGAAAAACAGCCATAAAAAGTAGTGATGGAGTAGAGAAATCTTCTCTCTTTAATCCTAATAAATCTTGTAAGAAAATTTTATCATTATCAACTAGATTTTTATATGTTCCAAGTTCTATTTTTCCTACAAAAAAGGTAACATCCTCACTCTCCTTGCAACTAAATTTCCCCTCTTTGTTGGTTCTATCCTCTTTTTTGCCACATCTATAACCTAGATTAACCAAAGGAGCGTCTATTATTTGTGCTGTAATATGTTTAGTTAATGATGAGTTAGTTTCATGATTCTCTATTTGGGAAGCGTTTTTTATTTGAGTATCCTCTATTTGGATATTTTTTGTTTGATTGTTATCTTTATCTTCTGAGATGGAGTCTCCTCCACAAGCCGTAAAAAAACTAAAAATAGTTATTAGTAGTAGATTTCTAAAAAAAAATACCCTTTTCATTTCTCCTCCATATTATTTAGTATAGATAATTTTATCTATCTTTTTAATGGATTAAGCTTAAATTATATTAAGATTTTTAAGTTATAAAGCCACTCAAAGAGAGTAGCTATCTTCTATTTTGTAGATTTTACACATAGAATTCCAAGAGTATCATCATTGACAGGCTTATCGTAATCTTTCCACTCTGTGCTATATGCTCCATCACTATAATCATAAGCTAGATATTGATACCATACACCTCTTCGTCCCAAGAACTTCTTGGACTCTATCCAATCCATAGAGTCGATTTCAGCTCTAAAGTCACTATCTATCTTTTTAGCATCTACCTCATAGGCAATCTCTGCATCTGTTCCAATAAATAGTTTACATATAGGTCGAGACTCATTTGTTTTGATTGGTAAATTTAGAACTTTTGCTCCTCTCTCCCAATTAGCATGGCTAATTAGATGGTACTCTTTTGTCCCATTGCTATCTGTTGCCAAATAGGTTCTAGTCATATCAGCTGGAGTTATTATTTTACTCATAATCTCATCACTATCAGCTCCATAGACTCTAATAAAGAAGCGTGTTAATAGCTCTTTGTTGTTTATAGTTAAAGTTAGTTGATTACTCTTATCACTCTCTCTTTGCTCTATAGTATACTCATTATCCATTACAGCTGTACCTGATAAAATCTCAAAAGTTAGCTCATCCTCTGTCGCTTCGGAAGTTTTATGAACTGTTAATTGAATCTGATTATCATTGAGTATTTTTGTCTCAAAAACATAATTTGGTACATCTACTACTGGATTCTCTCCAACTGTATAAAATTTATCAACGACTTCTCTTAGGGCATAAGACCAACCATATGTCATTCCTGAAGCATGACCAAACCCAATGCCGTGCATTGATTCATGGTGTGTAGTATCATAGGTCAAGAGACGATGGTTATCAAATTTAATTGACCCCTCCCAAATAGAGGCAAATGAACCTCCACTCTTTGTTCCTAAAATATCTCCACTAGCTCCTCCACCCATTCCTTCTGCTGCATATTTATATCTCATAGCTTGAAGATTTATATGGTTATTTGGCATAGTCACTCTAAAATATTTCTCATAGAGGTAGGACATATTATCATCTTCAGACTTCAAGTAATCCTTTGAAGATTGATAATCTCCCGTATAGTCAAGCTCTTTATATGTAGTTCCCTCTACCCATGCCTTCATAGCATTTAGACCATCTACAGAGTTATAGAGATGGTGATATGTTGCCATCGCTATAGAGTAGACCTGCTGTTCTGAAAGGTCTGTCTCATTTTGTGCAGAGTTCTCAGAGTATACTACATCATTTCTAGTTGTTGGTGTACAGTATATAGTCTTATCAGTTGGTGTATCTGCATCACAATCAGCCCCACCAAATGAGAGTTCTGTATCAAAATGTCCTGCTGTATGAACTATCTTTATATCTGTTGCATGGTCAAAATCCTCTAAAACATTACTACTATATGGTAGAATATTTTGATTGAAATCTAGTTTTACCAAAACATTCTCTCCATTCTCATCTTGATACTCTCCTAAAAGAGATTTTATCTCTCGGTATGATTTATTCTCCAGAGTCAACACACCATTCTCTACTTTTAGCTCTATACTACTTCCTCTAACTCTCTCATTTTTGTTTAGAGGAGTCTCTATATGAGAATCGATAGTAACATCTACACTATCAATAGTATCCATAGATAGAGAGTGAGTTGAACTCTGTAACATAGAGCTATAGACCTCAAAATAGTCTACATACTCTATCGCATCACCACCATTTAGACTTAAACCAATAGTATATTTACCTGTAGATAGAGGGGTTTGAATGCTATCATCCTCAATACTCCATCTCCCATCGCTATTTACTATAGCCTCATAACTAACTCCATTGATAGTTACACTCAACTCATCACCATCACTATAGGTATTTGGGAGATAGCCACTAAGTTCAGGAGTGCTATCATTGCTTCTAAAAATATTTTTTACAGTTGTAGTATTGACGATATTAATGGTTATACTCTGTTTTGTCTCATTCAATCCATCACTTACCATAACATCAAAAGTGTAACTATCCTCTCTCAAAACATCATCTACTCTAATATCTCCACTATTATCAATAGTAAAAGGGACATCTCCATCAATAGCAAAACTCAAAGCATCCTCTTGATAATCTATAGCAGAGACATTAAAGATACTCTCTGTTTTGTTTCTCCATCTATCAATAGTTGTTGTGTACTCTTTGGCTGTAAACATAGGAGCTGAGGGCATCTCTCCATAGACCTCTACAGTTACTAGATGTATATGTCGGTCATCTTTCCCTTTTATAATCAAATAACTTCCCGATTTAGCTTCAGATAACTCAATATATTGCTTGTTGGCATTACCCTCTAGTGTTCCTATCTTGTCACTCTCATTTAGTGTTCCACTATATGGTCTATTGGAGATATAAACTGTTGCTCCTCCTGTTCTCCAACTGTTAGAGCTTCGACTCTGAATCATCACTTTATGAATTTTTGTTGAGTGAGGAATCTCTATTTGAACCCAGTTTTTAGTTGATTTCCCCTCTGTATGGTTAAATGTAGTATCATCCCCATCAATCATCTTATCAGGAGAACTATACCAGTAGTAACCATCTTTTGGAGGTTGGGTCGCTTCTCCATATTTTTGGGCAATATCTATAGCCTCTGTCACCTCTATAGAGAATGGTGCTAACTCTGTAGTTAATCTACCATCAGTAACAGATATTTTAATATTAGAATCACTCCCTATTGCTGTTGGAACACCTGTTAATACTCCTGTAGAGCTATTGAACTCTGCCCAAGATGGTTTATTCTCTATAGTAAAGCTTAAATTATCTCCATCAATATCAGTAGAATTTGGCACAAAAGTATAACGGCTATAGATAGAGATAGCTGTTTTAGCTACTCCCTCAATCATAGGTGGACGGTTATCAAAATTTCCTGTTGGAACTAAGCTTACATTATCAATAATTGCTCCAAGGCTATTGTTTTGAGATTCTAACTCCTTGATTTGAATCTTTTGAGCCTTGCCATTTCCAAAAAACTTAAAGCTATAATTTTGCCAACTATCTGTTGGTGTAACACTCTGTACTCTTTTATCATCTACCCAAATCTCAAAATCTGAACTATTAGCTGTTCTCGCATACGCATCTAAACTTAATATATACTCTTTTCTATCTTGGGTTGTTACTATTTGGCTTAGAACATTTAGCTCTGCTCCACCATCAAGCTCTATCTTATAAGCCCCTTTTGTTGAGTGTTTACCAATATTCTCATTCCAAGCTTCACCTGCACCACTCCAACTATCAAATGTAACCTCTTTCCATCTTCCATGCTCTTTGTTAATAGTAAATGACTCAAAACTTCCATTTTTAATCATCTCTGTACTCTCTTCTAGGCGAACATTATCAATAATAGCCCCTAAACTATTATTTTGACTCTCTATCTCTTTTATAGAGATAACTTGCTCTGCTCCTGTTCCTACAAAATAGATACTATACTCTGCCCATTTGCTATTTGGTCTAAAAGTAGCCACTACTTGGTTATCAATCAAAATTTGAAAATCAGATGTCCCTTTTTGTCGTGCATAAGCATCCAAAGAGAGTCTATATCTCTCTCCCTCTGTTGTAGAGATAGTTTGACTAAGCTCATTTAGCTCTTTTCCTACATCTAACTCTATTTTATAATCACCTTGGGTAGCTGATTTTCCAATACCACTATTCCAAGCCTCTCCACCTCCTATCCAGTTACTAAAATTAACCTCTTTCCATACACCGTGGTCTACATTGATAGTAAAATCTTCAAAACTTCCATTTTGGATAAGATTATCTCCTGCAAATGTAGGGGTTGAAGTGATAGCCAAAAAAGCTGATGCTACGATACTTAGTTTTGTGAATTGATTTTTCATTTTGAAACTCCTTTTATTTTCTGTTAAGAGGAGTATAAAACAAAAAAATGACTAAAAAGTGTCTCTTTTAAAAAAAAATTTAATTTTTGAATTATATGTTATATAGAAAAAAATAAACGATTTTTTGATAACAATTTCTATCTCTTTATAATATATTAACATAAAGAGATAGTAGATAAAATCAATACATTTTTAAATCATCAATCTCACCAGTCCCATAAAGAGCAAACCCTTTTACACGCACAATACTATTATCAGGCTCAAACTTTTTCAAATCCTCCTCTAAATTACGATGAAAGGTATGCCATGAGTTAGTAGTATCACTCCCTAAACCGTATCTAATAGATGGTCTTGTTGGATGTAATCCTCTATCTTCATCTGCATCTTCATAAAACATTGTTCTACTTCCATTTGTGGTCTCAACATAAACATAGACTCGAATATCATCAAAATTCATACTCCATTCAATATTTTTCTGCTCTGTATTATTCCAACTTTTGCTATTATCTCCTTGGCTACCATGAATTAAAAAGTTATTACCATCACCTGCTAGATGAATCACATATCCATCTCTCTCTTGACTCTCGACACGAGTTATGAGATTAAGCTTATCTGGTTCACCCAAAATACGCCAACCATCAATATTACTATCAGAGGGGTTATCTACAAATTCAGCTGTAGAGTAGACAGTTTTTGCAGAGGTTACAATAGTGTTATCAAACTGTTGACAAAGCATATTGGCATCAAGACGCTCAAACCTCTGTTCACAAGCCATATCTCTTATCCATCCAGCAACTCTTTTTGCTCCTCTTGGTTCATAATGAACATAGTCAATATGGTCAAACTCTCCATGGTCTGTATATGTAAAGTTACCAAATCTATATCCCAATCTCTCCTCTGTTGAGTTATTAAAATCCTCTACAGTTTTTTGATACAAATCCAAAAGCAAAACGCTCTCCTCTTCTGCTAACTCTCTCTTTGTATCTATATAGTGTAACTCCCGTCCGAGATTATGAGTTAGTGAGTAATTATCTCTAGCCCCTGGTACAGTAATCAATACTGGTGTAAAACCTAAATCTCTAGCCTGATGAATATACTCTTTTAGTCTCTGTTTGTACTCTGCATCTGTAGCAGGAATACGCTTTTCATTACTTCCAAACTGTATCAATAGGAAACCACCATCTGTTATATTCATATCAGACATCTCCTCTTTTGTCTTGCCCCAATCATGGTCAGAGAACCAATTGGGATAGCTATTTGGCAGATTATAACTTCTATAGTTATCTCCATACTGACCTGCAACAGAACCAGCACGAGCGCGATTATAGATATTTTCAGGGTTTTTACTATAATCAGCCAATCTATCTCCCCAACCTTGAATCCCTTCGTAGTTTATTTTTTTGACTGTTGATGCTCCTATAATAAAAATAGGCATATTTTCCGAGACTGTTTGAATATTATCAACTCTACCAGAGCCACGAATAATAATCCCCTCAATAGAACTAATCTCATTATCAGGTTCAAAATCCTTTAGGTCAGCATTTAAATCTCTAGTAAATCTCTGCCATGTGCCATTTTTTGCATCTGTACCTAACCCATGCAGAATATTACCACTAGAGGCTTGTTTGTTGAGATTGCTTGGTCTGTAATAGAGATATGTTACTCCACCATCTTTAGTCGATACCAATACATAGACTGTAAAGTTCTCACTATATTTCATACTCCATGATATAATCTTATCATCATGATTTGCCCAAGCATTGGAGTGGTTTTTATAGTTTCCTATCCTATAAGCACTATTAACTCCATCTCCATCCAGAGTAATAACCATACTCTTCTGCTCATCATCATATATATTACCAATGAGTGTCACACTCTCATCCCCATCATATATTGACCAATCATCATAGTTTGTACCATCTTCATATAGAGTGGCATTTATATATGAGGTTAATAGTAATAGAGTCCAAATCCATCGATTTATCATAAAAAATCCTTTTATTTACAAATTATATGCTATAAAAAACAATAATATAAAATAATATATAATTGTTCTAAAGCATTAAAGATTATCATATAATTTTTAAAATTAAGATTTTAAGTTTAAAAATATTTATTGTAATTATAAAAGATACTTTTTTACACTTTTAAATCAGATATATTCCCTAATCCAAATGATTTCCTTCTCCATCAAATAGCTCTTTCTCTTCAAACTCCTCACCATCAATCTCACCATAAAATAGCAGATACCCACCATCACTAGACAAGACTCCCTCTGTAGAGAAGTATCCTTTTTCAATTTTACCATCAACATAATCTATCATATCATTATCAGATAATAGCTCATAGTATCTATCTCTACCAGCTCTTTTTAAAATATCTAAGACTAAAATATCACTACTATTTGTATCTTTATCAAGATAACTATCCTCTATATAGACGAGCTGAGTTCCATCATCCTTTATCTCATAATCCACATCTAGGCGTATCTTCTCATCTTCGTCCTCTTCATCATAGAGGGAGAGAATCATCTTTTTATCCTCTGACCATTTGATAGTCTCTATAGCCATAAATGTATCTGTAAACTCATACTCCAACTCTATCTCATATTGGTATAGCTCTTTTGAGGAGTGTTTTATAAACTCCACTCTACCAAAAAAAATTTCATCACCCATCTGAAAATCCGTATCATTTATCTCTTTTGCTAACTTTTCATCCACAACAAAAGATAACTCCTCCTCATCTATAACACAAGAGCTATTTAACTCAACTCCCCTACATCTATCATCTATATCCTCCTTAACTAAACTGATAAATAGTAGTGTTTGATTTAATGTAGCTATATTTTTTTCTACCTCTGCCACATCCTCTTTTAGAAATGTATACCCTATGCTTCTATTCTCTTCTTGCTCTTTTGAACTCTTTTGGTTTTCTACTTTTTCCTCTTGTAGCTCTTTTGGCATCTCCATTGAGACCTTTTGAGGGACAGATATTCTCTTGTTATTATCATCCTCTTTTGGGCTTGACATCATCCCACAACCAAACACTCCCCCTAGTATCAAAATAGAACCCACAATCCTTAAAAACATACCTCTCTCCTTGTAAAATAAATTTTATGTTAGTATAATTTAATTAATTTTATCATAAAAAAGAGATTAGAGGTATATTTTATTTAGTTTTTTGACTAAAGCAATTTAAATAAAAAAGATTATTATTTAAATTACTTCGATGATTTTTAAAAGAGTAGTATTTAGTTAGTCTCTTGGTCTACAATCTTATTCTGTTTAATCCAAGGCATCATAGCTCTAAGTCTCTGACCAGTTTTTTCTAGTTGAGTCTCTTTTAGGTTTCTTCTCTCTGCATTCATTCTAGGATAACCTGCTTGACCCTCTAGTACGAAATCTTTTGCAAATTGACCATTTTGAATCTCTTTTAGAATATCCTTCATAGCCTTTTTAGACTCTGCATTAATAACTCTAGGGCCACTTACCATATCTCCATACTCTGCTGTATTTGAGATAGAGTATCTCATATCTGCAATTCCACCCTCAAAAATAAGGTCAACAATAAGCTTTGTCTCATGTAGACACTCAAAATACGCCATCTCTGCTGGGTATCCTGCCTCTGTTAGAGTCTCAAATCCTGCTTGGATAAGTGCTGTAATACCACCACAAAGAACAGCTTGTTCACCAAATAGGTCTGTCTCTGTCTCATCTTTGAAAGTAGTCTCAATAATACCAGTTCGTCCTCCACCAATAGCTGATGCGTAAGATTTTGCAAGTTCTAGTGTCTCTCCACTTGGGTCAGCTGCCACAGCTACAAGGTCTGGAATCCCACCACCTCTTACAAACTCACTTCTTACTGTATGACCAGGAGCTTTTGGAGCTACCATCATTACATTGATGTCTGAAGCTGGGTTGATTCTACCATAATGGATAGAGAAACCGTGACCAAATGAGATAGTAGCACCTGATTTTAGATTTGGAGCAATCTGTGCCTCATAAATCTCTTTTTGATTCTCATCTGGAAGAAGAATTACTACAATATCACCTTTGGCAGTTGCCTCTTCTATAGTGAGTACTTCAAAACCTTTTGCCTCTGCTTTTGCCCATGAGCCGCCACCAACTCTTAGTCCAACAACAACATTTACACCACTATCTCTTAAGTTCTCTGCATGTGCGTGTCCTTGACTACCAAAACCAATCATAGCCACAGTTTTAGATTTGATAATCTCCAAGTCGCAATCTTTGTCGTAATATACATTTAAATGTTCCATATTTTTCCTTTAGGGGTTTAAAAAAGTTCGCGATTATAGCGAAAGGTTGCTTACATACTTAAAATAATTATGGGTATAATATAGATTAACAATATATATTTATTTTGGAGGTATTATGTTAGAATTTTTGACTGAAAACCTGCTATGGTGGCACTGGATAGTATTTGGAATTTTACTTATTATTATTGAGATGTTTACAGGTACATTTTTTATATTAGGCTTGGGTTTTTCTGCTATTATTCTAGGAGGAATAGCTTTTGCTTACCCCATAACATTAGAGATAGAGCTTATTGTTTGGATGATTCTATCTATACTATCTATTGTGATATGGTTTAAGTATCTAAAAGATAAAAGTATAGAGAACTCAGGACAATCAAACTACTCTCTAAAGACAAAGGGAACCATAGAGGAGCCAATACACGCCTATGGTAGAGGCAAGGTTAGATTTGATAGACCTGTTTTGGGTAATACTATTTGGTATGCTACAGCAAAACAGGATATTAGCCTAACGAGTCGCGTTAGAATAGTAGAGGTAAAGGGTCAACTCATAGAGGTTGAAGAGATAAAATAAAGGATAAAAAAATGGAAGCATTAAATGTATTAGTTATACTCATCATAGGTATTATCATCACTCTATACAAAGGGATAAAAATCGTCCCCCAAGGTGAAGAGTGGGTTATAGAGAAATTGGGCAAATTTAGCAAAACCCTCACCCCTGGTCTAAATCTAATAGTCCCTTTTGTAGAGGAGGTAAGAGCTAGAATAAGCACTAGAGATATTATTATGGATATTCCGCAACAAGAAGTAATCACCCGTGACAATGCAGTAATTCGAACCAATGCCATAGCTTTTGTACGAGTAACAAACCCAAAGGATGCCCAATATGGAGTAGAAAATTTTAAACTAGCAATCTCTAGCCTTATTATGACTACTCTTCGTTCTATTATAGGTGAGATGGCACTAGATGAAGCCCTATCCAATAGAGAGATGATAAAAGCCAAACTAAAAGATAGCATTATAGATGATGTAGCAGACTGGGGAGTTACTGTCAAATCGGTAGAGATTCAAGATATAAACCCAAGTGGCTCAATGCAGGACTCCATGGAACGCCAAGCCGCAGCAGAGAGAGAGAGAAGAGCCATAGAGACAACAGCAGAGGGTAATAAAAACGCAGCAATACTAGAAGCCCAAGGGGAGCTAGAGGCAGCCAAACTAGAGGCTCAAGCTCAAGTAGCCCTAGCCCAAGCATCTGCCAAAGCTATGGAGCTAATAGCCCGTGCAACAGATGGCAAAGAGCTACCTGCTATGTTCCTACTAGGAGATAGATATATCAATACCCTAGAGAAGATGTCACACTCTCCAAATTCCAAATTTGTTATCTATCCTGCTGATATTCAATCAGCTATCAAAGGGATGTTAGGAACTATGGGGAGATGATGCACAAAACCATTGGAAAAACTACAAGAGACATTTTAAGTCTACGAGTTTTATCATTTACCTTTGCTATAGGTATTAGCTCTATCCTCATATGGGTAGCTATTTTATGGAGCTACTGGGAGGAGTTCGAAGGGTTTGTAACCTCCTATCTCTCATGGATACCGTGGGATTGGGCAAAAGATACAGTAGCCTATATCTCTGCTCCTCTTGTTGGATATACTATGATTATTATTACTATCTCTATTTTGACATCTATATTTAGTGAGTATCTACTCGTATCTTTGGCAAAAAAACACTACCCTAAACATAAAGATATATACCCTGTCTCCATTATAGGCTCAATTATAGTGACGATAAAATCTCTTATTATTTTCGTTATACTTTTTGCAATACTATTCCCATTTACCTTTATACCTATTTTAGGTCAAGTACTAATGTTGTATCTATGGTCAATACTACTAAAAGCTCCTACGGTTCATGATGTTGGTAGACTTTTTATAAATGATAAAGAGATTCTAAAAAAGAGAAATAAAAAATCAACACTAATTGCCATGATTGCATCTCTATTTAACTATATCCCTCTACTAAATATCTTTGCACCTATATATGCACAGATTATGTTTTTGCACCATATTTTAGGAAATCCTATTCCAAAATAAAATAGATAGGTAGAGAGGACTATTTACTCTTGTTCCACTCAAAGTAGGTTTTGGCTTTGGAGATATTATTGTACTCAAATCGTATATCCTCACCCTTTTTAGCAATAGTAAATCCACTCTCATCAGCAGAAGTTATCTCGCCTCTCTCCTTCTCTCCACCATGAATTTTGAACTTTACTCTCTCTCCAACAGCAGAGATGAAATGGGTAGGATTTTCAAGTTTTCTCTCAATTCCAGGAGAAGATACCTCTAAATAGTAAGCTCCGTGCATAGGAGGATTTACATCTAAAAAAGGAGATAGTTCATTAGAAATCTCTGCACACAAATCAAGGCTCACCCCACCCTCTTTTGTGATATAGACTCTAAAAATAGTGTTTCCATCATCTTGTGCTGTCTCTGTTCCATAGAAGTTAGCTCCATTAGCCTTAACTATTTTTGCTATCTGTTTATCAAGACTCATATTTAATACTCTCTTTTTTATTGTGCCGTTTTCCAATCTCTTTGAACAGATTCTCTATCTTAGAGATTCTCTCTAGTTGGTCATCAAACTCAAAAGTAAATTTAGGTGATTTGAACCACCC
This sequence comes from uncultured Sulfurovum sp., assembly GCA_964606545.1. Taxonomy (GTDB): domain Bacteria; phylum Campylobacterota; class Campylobacteria; order Campylobacterales; family Sulfurovaceae; genus UBA1140. Next base: position 11,537 of record CAZSHP010000004.1, read on the forward strand.
CTCACTCTCTCGAATGTAAGTTGAGAGATAAGATGAGACCACTCTCAACTGTTTTAGAGCTTCACCCTGCTCCTTTTCATTTAGATATGATTTATCCAAATATACCTTGGCATCATAACGACCCCTAGAGCAAACCACTTCAGTTACACTCAATCCATTAATCCGATTGTCATTCATTGTAGAGAGAGCCTCAGGAATCAACTCCACAAGGCGTGATTCTGTTCTCTTTCTCTTTATCTCTTCTTCTCTCATTTATTTACCGTTTATTATTTTTACAATGAAACTTGTTCTTCCACCATTTTAAAGGTCTCAATAACATCACCCTCTTTAATATCATTATAGTTCTCTAGCATAATACCACACTCAAATCCATTCTTAACCTCTCGGACATCATCATTGAATCGTTTGAGAGATGAAATTTTGCTAGTATATACAACTACACCATTTCGTATAAGTCTCGCACCTGCATTTCTAATAATAGTTCCATCAGATACTTTACACCCAGCAATTGTTCCGACTTTGGCTACAGTAAATGTCTCTCTAACCTCTGCTTGTCCTGTTACCTCTTCTGATATTACAGGACTCATCATACCACCCAGAAGTGCTTTTACATCATCGAGAAGCTCATAGATGATTGAGTAAGTCTTAATCTCAACACCAAGCTCTTTTGCTTTTTTCTTGACAGCACCAGTAGGTCTAACATTGAACCCAAGGATAATAGAGTGTTCTGAAGCATCTGCAAGTTGAACATCTGACTCTGTAACACCACCAACACCCTCATGTATAACATTAACCTTGACCTCTTCATTTTTGAGGTCTGCTAGTGTCCCTTTGATAGCCTCTAGGGAACCTTGAACATCAGTCTTGATAATAACAGGTAGAGATTTGAGATTACCCTCTGCGATAATTGCTGATAGGTCATCAATAGAGACTTTTGTACTCTTCGAAAGCTCTTTGGTTCTAGCATACTCTGCTCTCTTTCCTGCTATCTCTCTAGCCTCTTTTTCAGAATCCATAACAACCAAAACATCACCTGCTGTTGGTACATCGGATAGACCAACAATAGCAGCTGGTGTAGATGGAGCTATAGATTTTGTTCTTGTACCATCATCTAGTATCATTGTTTTTACTTTACCAAATGTTGTTCCCACAACAAAACAGTCACCAATATTTAGAGTACCATTATGGACGATAACATTTGCCGTAGCACCAAAACCTTTTTCTAGTGAAGACTCAACTACAATAGCTTTTGCATTCCGTGTAGCATCTGCTGTAAGCTCCATAACCTCTGCTGTAAGTAGAAGTGTCTCTAGCAGCTCATCAATCCCCTCACCTGTATGTGCAGAGACAGGAACAAACTCATGCTCTCCACCCCACTCAATAGGTGTAATCTCAAGCTCAGCTAATTGTGCTTTTACACGCTCTGGATTTGCACTCTCCTTGTCCATTTTATTGATAGCTACAACAATAGGAACAGCTGCAGCTTTTGCATGAGATATTGCCTCTTTTGTCTGCTGTTTTACACCATCATCAGCAGCTACCACGATAATAACAATATCTGTAGCCTGAGCTCCTCTTGAACGCATCTCTGTAAATGCAGAGTGACCAGGGGTATCTATAAATGAGATTTTTTTACCATTTTTTTCTACTTGATATGCACCAACATGTTGAGTAATTCCACCAGCTTCTCTATCAGCTACTTTAGTCTGTCTAATTCTATCAAGAAGTGAAGTTTTACCATGGTCAACATGCCCCATTATTGTAATAACAGGTGGTCTCTCTTTTGGATTTTTATCTGCTATCTCATCATAAGCTTTTACATAATCCAAAGCATCAAGAGGGTCAACAGTATGTACCTCTACAGAGAACTCCTCTGCTAGAATCTCTATTGAGTCTTTGTCAAGGAAATCATTTTGAGTAAACATTGTCCCAAGAGAGAATAGAACCCCAATCACCTCACCTGTAGTTCTTCCTACCTTCTCTGCAAACTCATAAACTCTTACATTTTCAGGTATCTCTATAGATTTAATCTCTTCTGTACTCTCTTGTCTAACATACTTCTTCTTTTTGCCACCTCTTCTTAGTCCTGATGGTCTTCGACGATTTTGTCCACCACCTCTACCACCTCTACCTTGTATTTGACCTCCAGCTGCAGCTCTCTTTTTTGCTTCCTCTTTTCTTTTTTGCTCCTGTTTCATCATATCTTCGTAGATATTTTTGTCAGAGAAGTCTAGCATCATTACTTCAGGCTCCTCTTCTACCTCTGTTACTTGATTACGACCCGAACCAAATCCAGAACTTGACATAAAATTTAATCTCTCTCCAGTATCTTTTGCTTGAGCTACTCTTTTAGTCTTTTTCTTAGATGGAGGAGTTGGCATACCTTTTGGTTTTTTTCGAGTAACAGAAATCTCTCTTTCAGGTTTTCTCTCCTCTACTATTCTAATTTGTGGTCTCTTCTTGTCTGCCTTTTTTATAACTGTAATACCAACTCTTTTTCTTTTGACTTTAGGTTTTACTTTTATCTCCTCTTTTGGCTTCTCATCTTTTGGTTTCTCTACTTTTGGCTCCTCTGCCTTCACAGGAGTCTCTCTCTTCTCTACTCTTGGTGTATCTTTTTTCCTATCTTTAGGAGTACTCTTTATACTACCTATCTTTTTCTCTTTAGAATTTTCTATTTTTGGAGCTTTTGCTTCTGCTACCACTTTTTTAATACCCTTCTCCTCTTTTTTAGGAATAGACTCTTTAAGAGTAGCTCTTTTGACAATTTTTATCTTTCTAGGTCGAATTTTCTTCTCCACTTGAGGCTTGACTCCATTAATTACATAATTAACTAATATATCAGCTTGGTCAATAGTTACTGTACTATTTGCTGCTTTTACATCATAACCTAACTCTTTTGCTTTTTCAATAAGCACAGCATTTGATGCTCCTGCCTCATTTGCTATCTCTTGGATTTTAATTCTATCCATTCTTATCTAACTCCTTTAAATACTTAACAAACCGTTCACTATCATCTGTAGAGAGCTTGAAACGCTTGGTTAAGCCCTTGATTTTCTTCTCATTTTTACCACAAATATTACATAAATAAAAACTTCTACCTTGTCCTATATAGGGGGAAATATTATTGTTATTTTGTTGTAGTCTTATCAACTTTTTTTGCAGTTCTCTTTCTCTACATGCTATACACATGCGTATAGGTTCATTTTTTCGCATAATTATACCCAATTAATGTTATTAACTCTTTGAAGTTACACCATAATTATCAAGAGTCTTAGTAAAAACCCTATATTTAGGGAAATTCTTCTCTAATGCTAGTTGAATTTTAGAAGCATCATCAGCATAACAGAGTGTAAAAAAGGTAGAACCACTCCCTGATAGTGTACTCATCAAAGCTCCGTTGGTTAGAGCTGTTTTCTGTACACCAAATAACTCGGGCATCTGCTTCATTCTTCTATTTTGATGTAGCTTATCTTTTGAAGCAATCTTAAGCAAATCCCAAGACTCAGTCATAAAAAGAGATGTCATAAAAGAGGAGCGAGAGAGAGAGTATACAACCTCATCTTTCCTATATATATCAGGTAATACTTTTCGAGATTTTGCTGTAGAGATAGTTCTATTGGGTACAACTAAGACAGCTCTTAAATACTCTGGTATCTTTCTCTTTTTACTATATACTCTCTTCTCTTCAACACACGCTACATTAAATCCACCCATAACCGCAGGAGCAATATTATCAGGATGTGGTTCATATTCTAATGCCAAATTGAGTATTTTTCTTTTATTATACCTCTCACCTGCCGCAACAAAAGATGCAGTTAATGCAGCTGTAATAACGGCTGAAGAGGAGCCAAGCCCCCTTGATATGGGAATACGATTATTAAACTCAAATCTAAAATTCTCTCTTCTTCCCTTTAGTTTCTGATACTGTTTATTAAAAATATTCATAAAAAGAATATTTTTACGAATATGAGGATTCTCTGCTCCCTCTCCACGAGTAGAGACAGAAAAAAAACGAGATGGTTTTATAGTTATCTCATTACGAAGGTTTATTGCCAATCCCAGAGTATCAAACCCCGGCCCTAAATTTGCAGATGTTGCTGGTACAGATACAAACAAAGTACTCCCTTTGCTGATGTGTCTAAAGTTGATAGATAACCCTTTAAACGGCAGGTAGAATATACAAAGGTCTATTATCGTCTAAAATCGTCACTTCACTCAACATGGAAGGTAATTTAAACCGTTGCTCTACTGCTACATCAATTTTTTTTGTTATTATAGTCTCTTTTTCTTTGATAAAGTAGAGTTTACCCATAGCTTTAATCGGAGTTTCAGAATTGAGTGAAAAAGCATCACAACCAACAACCTCTATACCTCTAATTATCTCTAATGTACGAAGAGTAATATAGGTCAGTTTTATAGCCATATATGAACCAGGACCTGATGTATATACTACTCGATTATAGTCATACTTTTTAGAGATGTCCATTAGCAATTTTAACAAAATTTCAGAAGTTTTCTCATCCGAACTTATATTTTCAATTAAGGCTCCATCTTTATAAACACCTATAAGAAGAGGTGAAGAGATAGAGATAATAACTATTTCATATCTAGACAAAACTTTTTTCAAACTCTCTACTATGTCTTCTATTTAGTGTAACTATCTCATAATTTGTAGCATCAGCTAGAAGCTTTACTGTCAACTCATGATTAAGTCGGTGACTACCTGCAAATGAGCTATAAGCACCCAAAATATTATGTCCTGTTACCATCATATCACCCATAGCATCAAGAATCTTGTGTCTAGCAAACTCATTATCAAATCTCAAACCTTCAGGATTCAAGACCTTCTCATCATCAAGCCCAATAGCATTATTTAGACTTGCACCAAGAGCTAGATTAATACTCTGTAGATACTGTATATCTCTAGCAAAACCAAAAGTTCTAGCTCTTGCAATCTCCTCAATAAATGGTTTTGTCCCAAAAGAGTAAGCTTGAGACTGTCTACCAATTACAGGATGTGCAAAATCAATCTCAAAATCAAATGTAGCTCTACTACTAGGTTCAACCCTTACAAACTTATCTCCATCTCTAACCTCAACAGTTTTCTTAATCCGAATAACCCTCTTTGGACTACTCTGTTTTTTTATTCCTGCTTCATCTAGTAGTAGACAAAAAGAGGAGGCAGACCCATCCATAATTGGCATCTCATTTCCATTTACTACAACACGCAAATTGTCAATACCATAAGCGTAAACAGCTGATAAAAAATGCTCTATGGTGGATATAGCACCCTTGTCAGAACCTATAACCGTAGCCATCTGAGTATCAATAACAGATGATGGTGAGAGTGGAATAGTCAATGCTAAATCCTCCCTATAAAATACTATTCCTGCATCAACACTCTGAGGCTCAAGTCTCAACTTAATAGGCTCCCCTTTGTGAAGTCCTATTCCTATAACCTCAACTGGCTTATTAATGGTTCGTTGGTTCATAATAAAATTCCTTTCTTTTAAAAGCAATATTATAACATAATTGTGCATTTATTGTAAATAATGTTTTTTATAGACTTTTTTAGTCAAATTTTAGCTATTATTTCAAATAAAAAAGAGTTTTTATAGTATGAAATTTTTAAAACAGATATTTAGAAAGAGAATTGAGACCACTCTAACCATCACCTCCAAAAATGGCTTCCATTTACGCCCAATTGCTAAATTTGTAAATGAAACCAAAAGCTTTCAGGCTCAAATAAGTATTAAATCAAAAGGAGAAGAGGTATCAGCAAAACAGGTTCCTAAAATTTTGACACTTGGATTAGAAGAGGGAGATAGTTTTATATTAAGCTGTACAGGAAAAGATGCCCAAAAAGCTAGTAAACATCTAAGCTCTTTTTTCAAACAGATTATGAAAGAGGATAACTTAAATGTTGTAGAGGAGATAGAACAAGAGGATGAAGAGTATGAAGGCTCTACTCTAAGTGGGTATAGTATAGCAAAAGGAGTTGCTATCTCATCCATTGTTCTCTATAAAAAAATTGAGCATAAGGGTAACCACAAGGGATTACCCCTACGAGATGCCATAGCAAAAACCCAAGAGGAGTTAACTAGACTCTATGAAGCAAATAAGACAAAAGATGAAGCTCATATCTATTTAGCACAAAAAGAGCTACTAAACTCTGAAATATTTGATAAAAATTTTGAAAATATAGATAGAGAGATAGAGAGACTAATAGGTACAAAATTTGAATCAAGAGTAGCTGATTATCAGGATTTAAAAGAGAAAATCCTATCCTATATGGGTATAAAAACTGAACTAAAACTACCCGATACCCCATATATTTTACTAGCCAACGACCTACTCCCAAGCGAAGTGGGCATCATAGCCAAAACATCCATCCAAGGGGTAATCCTACAAAGAGGAACACCCACATCTCACGCTTCTATACTCTTGCGTTCAGAGGCTATACCCTCTATTATTATCAATAACTCTATCTGTGATAAGGGTAACAGTTGCAATTATCCTAATGCCATACTAGATGCAAATAGTGGAGATTTAATACTAAAACCAACAGAGAGTGACCTAAAAAAAGCCCAAATAAAACAGCAAAAATTCAAAGAGCAACAAGCCCAAAGTTACAAAAAGCGTTTTGAATCAACTAAAACAAAAAGTGGAAAAGAGATTCAAATCCTAGCAAATATAGCAGACCTAGAGTCAGCAAAAGAGGCAAAAGAGCAAGGAGCAGACGGAGTAGGACTATTTAGAACCGAGTTTCTATTTACAGAGGTCAAACCAACCCTAGAGCAACAGACCAAAACCTACGCAGAGATTTTTAATCTATTTGAGACTATTACCATACGAACCCTAGATATAGGTGGAGACAAATCCCTACCCTATATCAACATACCAAAAGAGAACAATCCATTCCTAGGCATAAGAGGCATAAGGTTCTCACTACAAGAAGAGACCCTCCTAAGAGAGCAACTACAAGCCATCCTCGTAGGTGCGACCATCTCAAATAATAGAACAAATCCAACAATCAAAATCATGTTTCCAATGATAAGCACAATAGATGAATTTACCCAAGCCAAAAATATAGCCATAGAGGTAGCCCAGAAAAAGAGTATCAATATAGAGAATATCCAATTTGGAATCATGCTAGAAGTTCCTTGTGTAATCTTTGCCATAAAAGAGTTTGACAAAATAGTAGACTTCTACTCTATAGGGACAAATGACCTAACCCAATACCTATTCGCTATAGAGAGAACCCACCCCACTCTAACAGCAGATGCCACCTCACCTATGATTTTCTCTGCACTCAAACAGATAATAGAGACAACTCAAAAACCTATAAGTATCTGTGGTGAACTAGCTGGTTTAGAAGATGCTACAGAAAGACTTATAGAGATGGGTTACAGTACCCTATCTCTCTCAGCTAAATTAATACCTTCACTAAAAGAGAGGATTCGAAATATATAATTTTTGATAAAACCAATATCATAACTATAAGCGAATCAACTTCAAAGGATTCATATGCTTATTATTTCGAGTAACCTCAAACATCAGACTCTTGTTTACCTTTCCAATGATAGTCCCTTTGGAGAGTCTCTTGCCTACATATATTCCAGGGGCTAACCTAGATAGTTTCGCATAAATAGTGTGTATTTTATTAGCATGTGAGATTATTACAACCTTACCAAGCATCCCACCACTATTCTCTGCAAATACAACTTTTCCATCCAACACACTCTTGACCTTTGCACCCTTATATGGAGCTTTTAGGGTTATAGATTTATTAAAAATCTTAAATTTATAGATAGGGTCAATATAGGTTCCAAATTTTTTAATAAGCCTCGAACCACTCAGAGGGGATATAGTCTTACCACCTTTATATGAGGCTACTGTTTTAGCTCTCTTTTTTCTTTTAGAACGACTCCTACTTCTATCTCTACTTCTCTCTTCTCTATACTCCTGCTCCTCCTGTTTTATAATCTCCAATTTGGCTAACTTCTTCTGTAGAGAGCGTTTTGTAGCACGAATACGGTCAAACCTCTTTTTGTATATCGCTTTATCTCTAGCCAACTCTTTGATTAATTTTGTCTTTTTGGCTTTTTTATCTTCATACTCTGCTCTCTCTTCTATATAACTTCTAATTGATTTTTTTATCTCGCTCTGCTCATCTATATAATCCCCCTCTTTGCTCTTTAGAGCCTCTATATCATCTTTTAGCTTTGCTATCTCTCTCTCATTATCTTTTGCATATACTCCATAAGCCTCCTGCATTATAATGGACTCACTTGTAGGTTTATCTAGCTCTTCTAAAACCAAGGACATAGAGAACTTCTCTGCAACTAAAGAGATAAATTGGTCTCTCTTCTCTTCAATATCTCTACTTAGCTTAGATAACTCTATGGCCAAAGCCTTTTTTTTAGAACTTAATTTATCGAATTTACTCTGATTTTTTTTTATATTCTCTTCTAAAGAGTTAAGTCTCTTGTTTAATCTCGAACGCTCTGCTTTTGCCTCTATTATTTTTTTTGCAATCTTAGAGAGTTTCTTATCCATTTTATTATATTCAATATTTTTTGAGCTAATCTGAGTCTTCTTTGAGGCTATCTTTCTATCAATAGAGCTTGAGAAGATAGGTGATATGAGTAGTAAAAAAAGAAGAGTAATAGTTCTCATCTACTCCTCCTTTACATTAATAACAACCAAAAACACAGCTATCATAACTATCACTATAGAGGCAAAAGAGAGGATAAAAATATCATTAAAAGAGAATAGAGAGTTGATATTATCCTCTATTATAGCAATATTCTGTCCCTCCATCCAAAAATTTTGAATCATATAGTAGACTGCCGATGCTACAATAGCTGATATAATAGCATCTATTATCCCCATAACTATTAAAACCTTGGAACGCAAAAAGAGAGACGCACCAAATATATCCATAACCTTCATCCTCTGTGTGTGCATAAAATTCCAAACCTCCATCTGCTTAACAATCAAAAAAAATCCTATAATCGTCATAAAGAGGATAAATGTATTAAAAGAGAACTTGATAAACGAGAAGAGTCCATAATTAGAGTTATGAAGCGTATCAAAAGTCTCTACACGAGTAACCTTATCACTCTTCATAAAATTTATCTTGACCTGCTCTAACTCACTATTGTTTAGATATTTATTTAGTTTTATAGAGTAGAAATTTGGCATCTTATTCTCTATATCTGAATTTTTAGACTTCTCAAAAGAGGCATCAACTTTTTTTATAATATCTGTCTTCTCTATCTCTGCTACTTTGTATACATGAGAGTCCCATGATTTAAAATCATCTATACCCATCTCCTCTTTTGAGACTACCAACATAGCATACTTGTCTTGTAGACTCTTCTCATACCCCTCTGTAGTACGGTCAAATACTATAAAAAACTCTAAACCAAGCAAAATAGCCACCATAGGAAAGATAAGAGATATATGCTGTTTAATGAACTTCATATATAGCTCCATGCTCATCAATGGTAAAATGTCTATAGTGAACATTAAAAACAGATGGAATCTTATGTGTCACAACTACTACAGTAGTCTCAAGCTGTTGACAAGCATTCTCTAATAAATCCCAAATCACATTAGATGAGTACTCATCTAAGTTTCCTGTTGGCTCATCTGCTAGTATCAAAAATGGATTTTTGGCTAATGCTCTTGCCACCCCCACTCTCTGTTGCTCACCACCCGATAACTCCATAGGGTATTTATGCTCTTTGCCACTCAACTTGACATGGTGTAGAAGTCTCCTAGCCTGTGTCTCTTGAACCTCTTGGGAGTAACCTGCTATCCACAACGGCAACACTACATTTCTCTCTACAGTCCACTCATTTATCAGTTTGTAGTCTTGAAATACTATACCTAGATGGGTTCTAAGCTCTTGAAGTTTAGGTTTCTGTATGGTTGTCATATCCAACCCTCCCATCAGAAGTCTACCTGAGTGAGGCTTGATATTACCATAGAGTGATTTGAGTAGTGTAGATTTTCCAGAACCACTAGGACCTGTAATAAATACAAACTCCCCTTTTCGTACAGAGAATGTGGCATTTCTGATAATCGCCTCCTCTCCATCATACGAGAGGGTTAGATTTTGTGCTAATATTATATTGGACACTCAACTGCTCCTTGATTTTTAGATGTGTTTTATAATTTGTTAATGTTTTTACTGGAATACTTTCAAAGTAATAACAGTTGGAATCATCTATCCATATATATTTCTGTTCAGGTCTATCAAAGCTTCCAAATGCCAATTTTAACAAAATTGCACTTTGGGATACTCTATATATCCGTTCAAAATGTATAAAATAGCCATCATATAGCATAGGTTTTTTTGAGATTTTATCCACAATCTCTTCTCTATATCTGATTTTATCAAAATTAAAATTGAAATCCAAAACTCTTTTTGGGGACTCATGCTCTGATTCGACAAAAACATCATATATATCCTTATCCTGCCTTCGCCATCTAGCTTCATATTTACTAGTAATCTCCAAATCCTCATTTTTTCGTATCTCAAGAGAGGTTTTAGCTACCCCTTCACCTAAAAATGTATCCAATGAGTACCAAAAGTACTTATAACTATCCGTTCTAAGCTCTAGCTTTCCACCCTTTTGCAAAACTCTCATAGACTCAGCTAGAAAAGAGGGAGATATAACTCTTCTATGAGGCTTCTTGTCCCAAGGAACAGGAAAATGTACAAATATCTTATGGCAAAGATTCGAAGGTATCATCTCCAACAGAAGTCTAGCATCATAGTTGACAACCCAAATATTCTCTAACCCATGCAACTTAATCTGTCTAAGAACCTGTTGTGCAGATGGAGTATGTATCTCTATACCGATAAATAGTCTATCAGGACTCTTTTGTGCTTGATAGAGGAGATGTTTACCTGAACCAAAACCGACCTCTATAGAGACCGATTCAAAAAAAAACTCTATATCAACAAAATCCTCTATACTCTTCTCATATCTATTTGCCAATCCTGCTTTGGTTTTATGTATAGTTATATTTGAGTTGATAATCTCTAAATTTTTAGATATATCGCCAATAGCTTGTTTAACTAGATTTACCTTCAATGGTCTAGTTATCTTATCATATTTCAAAAGCCAAGTATCTTTGGATTTTTTAATATGTAGCAGAAATTTAGTTCCATCAATCTCTACACCAAGCATCTCATCAGTCGATTTTAAATCTTCTGATTTAAATAATAGCTTGGTTTGAGAATAGCTCCCCTCTACTAACAGAGAAGTATCAAATGGCTTAACAATAATATGTGGCATATAACCCCTTATCTAGCTACAATAGTAACTACTTTGCTAGGTTTTGAGTAGCTATCATCAAAACCTACAGCTATGATTCTATATTGATGTTTACTAGCAGGTCTCACATATGTATCTATATACTCCACCATCATCCGATTATGAATACTCTTGACCCATTTCCAATTTTCACCATCTACACTCTTCTCAACTCTATACATCTTCACTCTCTTATCAGGGTGTGGTCTCCAAATCAGTTTAATCACAGTTTTAGCTTTTTGAACTCCTTGAAAAAAGCTAACTGCTTCAAGTGGTGGCTTTGTCTTGACATTGAGGACTTTACCATAATCGGACTCAAATCCCCCTTTGATGGTTGTAAAGGTATATGTATATGCAGAGTTTTGTTTTAGACCACTATCTACAAAGTGTGTAGCAAAAGGGCTAGATATAGTAGCTATTTTTGTAAGCTGTTTTTTTGTACTTCCTCTATACTGATTTGCCTCTGTTCTATAAACATTGATACCATCTAGGTGCTTTAGAGGTTTCCACTCAAAACCTATAGAGGTACTATCTTCGATAGCTTTTACATCATTGAGCTTAGGTAGTCTAGTATCTAGCTTATAAGTTACCAAATTTTTGGGACTACATCCTGTTAGTAATAGTAGTAAAATAGCTGTCAATAACAGTGGGGTTAATCTTCTCATCAATCTCTCCTTGATTAAATTTCCGATATATAAAATCTCTCATATCGGGGAAAATAGGTGCTACAAACTCCACTCTTTTACCTGTAATAGGGTGTATCAAATAGAGTTTATAGGCATGTAATAGAACTCTATTTATTGTATCTTTTTTGCTCTTAAAACCATATAAAACATCTCCTAATATATGTCTACCTAAACTGTTAAGATGTACTCGAATCTGATGAGTACGCCCTGTAAAGAGCTTTACAGCTATTAATTCCACATTTGTGTCACACTCTGCTAATTTAAAAAATGCTGATTTTGCCTCTTTTGCATCTGGTACTACATCCATCCTTAGACGATTTTTGCGATTGCGTCCTATAGGTCTCTCTACTACTCCACTCTGCTTTAGAGGATGGTCAATAAGTGCTAGATAGTATCTCCCCATACTCTTGTCTCTCAACTGCTCACTAAGCTTTAGATGAGCCTCATTTGTTTTTGCTATAACCAATGCACCTGTTGTATCTTTGTCAATTCTATGGACTATCCCATGTCTCTCTTCACCTGAAATAGTAGATAGAGATATACCTTTTGAGACCAACCAATCGACTAGTGTTGCCTCTTTTACTGATGGTGCAGGATGAACTACTAAACCTGCTGGTTTATTTACCACCATCATTACTGAATCTTCATATATTATCTCTACATCAAAATCAACAGCAACCCTCTCTTTTGGTATAACTTCTCTAAAAGAGTACTCTACCGTATCATCTATAGAGAGTTTATATCCTGTTTTTTTTACTATTTTGCCATTGACAGATACTAACCCCTCTTTAATCAGTTGCTCTATCTGATTTCTACTTTGTGATATTTTTTTAGTTAAAATCCTATCTAATCTTCCTAGCTCTTTAACTCTAAATCTTGTTTTATTCATTATTACTATTTTCCATAATCATACTGTACTATCGTTTTATAGTAGTATTGTTGTTTTTTTATAATTATACTATAATATTAAAAAAACAATTAGGAGACTTTTATGAGAAAGATATTTATTCTACCATTTTTATTAATTATAATAAACGCTCAAACTATAAAATCAACAACAATAAAGGCGAGAGATAGAGTTACTCATAGTAGTAGAGGTCATCACAATAGAAATGATACTATGTTTCTCTCAACCATAGAAGCAAGTTCAGAAGCGACTATTCAGATAACATCTGTGGTATCATTAGAGGTATCAACAGAGGCTACTAGTGGAACACCTCATCAGCGTTCGAGAAACTATTCAGAGCTTGAGTTTCTAAAGAAAAACCGATTTAAAATCACCGAGGATATATCAAATGGTGAGGGAGAGTATCTTTTGACCCTCATGAAAATGATGAATCTAAAAAAAGACTCTATCACATTAAGCAAAATTCAGTCAAATTTTAAAAATCTATTGGCTTTGGAAAATGAGGCTTTTTTATCAGAGCTTAGGATGATTTCATCCTAGATTAGCCCCAAAACTACACCCCTCTATCTTGTTAACACGCCCTGTGTGTCGTCCACCCTCAAAAGGGGTATCGCAAAAGGCATCTATCATACTCTCTACAACTCCTTTGCCTACTACTCTCTCACCAAAACACAAGATATTAGCATCATTGTGAGCTCTAGTGGCCATAGCCGTATAGGCATCATGACAAAGCCCTGCTCTAATCCCTGCTACTTTATTAGCTGCAATAGAGATACCTATACCTGTACCACAGATTAAGATTCCAAAACTCCCCTCATCAGCTACCACAGCTTCTGCACACTTTTTGGCAAAATCAGGATAGTCAACCCTATTGGCACTATCAGGACCCAAATCAATAATCTCATGACCTTTAGAAATCACATAATCTTTTGTAAAATCTTTTAGAGCAAACCCTGCATGGTCTGTAGCAATATAAAACTTCATACTATCTCCACTATTTATTATTTACTAAAACTAGTATCTTGGTTCATTATATTGCAAATCATCAACAAATGTACCCACTCTGTCCCATCTAACTTTATTGGTCTCATTATCCCATGAGAAGTATATAAGCCAAGGTTTACCTATCACTAAATTATATGATACAGAACCCCAAAAGCGACTATCATTAGAGTTATCTCTGTTATCTCCCATCATATAGTAATTATCCTTTTCTACTTTTTTATAGAGTGCATTTACAACTATATCTCTAACTTTCAAACTCTCTCCACCCAACTCTGGAATATAGATAGCAGACATATCTATACTATTTGTTCCATAAGCATATCCTCTCATTAGTAGTTTAAATATATTCTCATGCTTATCAGGTACATACTGAATACCTGGATATTTATCCTTGTATGGATTATCTACCCATAATTTCCCAAGAAACTTTTTAACCTTATCTGATGGATAGTTTTTTCTAATATAATCATCTCCCTCAACAAAATGGATATATAGATGTTTATCTTGATATACTATCTCATCTCCACCTGTAGCTACACATCTCTTTACATAATGAATCTTATGATTACCTGGAAAAAGAAATATAACTATATCCTCTCTCTGTGGCTTATCTCCCTCTATAAGGTGTCCATTATCATTAAAATCAGGAAGAAGAGGTATCTGTAGCCAAGGAAGTGTAGGAATAGGTATACCATAAGCAAACTTTTTAGCAAATAGAAAGTCTCCTATCTGCATTGTTCTTTTCATAGAGCCAGATGGAATCACAAACGATTGAATAACAAAAAATATAAGAAACAGTACAATTATAACCGTACCTGTCCAAGAGCTAGAGAACCTATGAAAAGCTTTTAGAAATCTCATTAAATACTACCCCCAAACTGCTTTGCTGATTTTAGTGTATTCTCAAGAAGCATCGCTATAGTCATAGGTCCTGCTCCCCCTGGTACAGGTGTAATAAATGAACATTTTGGAGCTACAGCTTCAAAATCGACATCACCAACCAAAGAGCCATCCTCTAAGCGATTGATACCTATATCTATAACTACTGCCCCCTCTTTTATCATATCTCCTTTAATGAGATAGGGAACACCCACACCTACTATTACTATATCAGCCTCTTTTGTATGTTTTGCTAAATCTTTTGTATAGATATGAGCGACTGTTACAGTAGCATTGGCATTAAGCAGTAGAGATGCCATAGGTTTACCTACGATATTACTAGCACCTACTATTACAATATCTTTGCCCTCTAGCTCTATATTATACTCTTCAAACATCTTCATAACACCAAGTGGCGTACAAGCTACAAAACTATCAAGATTTGTAACCATCCTACCAACATTATATGGATGAAAACCATCTACATCTTTTTTGGGATCTATAACCTCTAAAAGCTTATCTGTATCAATATGTTTTGGAAGTGGAAGCTGAACTAAAATCCCATGTATATGAGGATTATTATTCATCATAGTAATAATATTTGTTATCTCATTTTGACTAATACTATTAGGCATCTTATGCGTGATAGAGTAGAATCCCACAGCTTTACAAGCCTTCTCTTTCATCGAGACATAAGCGTGACTTGCAGGGTCATCACCTACAATAATAACAGCCAGACCAGGAACAATGTTTTTTTCAGTTTTAAGTATCTCTACCTCTGCATGAACAAAATCTTGAACTTTCTTAGATAATGTTTTTCCATCAATAAGTTGCATTCTTTTCTCATTTTATATTTTTTCGGTATTATATCAAAAAATCTTTATTAAGAGGTATTAATTATTGTGAGACTACTCCTACTTCTACTACCAATCTATCTTCTAGCTACCACAGAAGTAGCAGATATAGAGGATAATGTCAATACTGAAAATGATGTCAAAACAGATGATAGCTTTCTATTGGAGGTTGAGTATGGTGAGATGCTATATAAAAACCCCAGAGGCATATCATGCAACAAGTGCCACGGCAGAGAGGGAAAAGGTGGTCAAAAGATTGCCAAATATTATGATAAATATAAAAATCCAAAAATTCTAAAGGGATTAGATATTACAGGATATTCACTAGAGGAGCTAAAAGCAAGTCTAAAAAATAGATATAGAGATAAAAATAATCGCCGAGTTAGACATAAAATAATGCCTATGTACTATCTAACAGATGAAGAGGTCAAAGCTATCTACTCATACCTACAAGATGTCAAAAATAGATGAGGACAAAAGATAATTTCACACTAGTACTATCAGGTGGAGGTGCTTTGGGTATAGCACATCTAGGTGTTTTGGCTGATTTGGAAAGAGAATCAATCACTCCTAGAGAGATTATTGGAACAAGTATGGGTGGTATTATCGGTGCTTGTCTAGCTATAGGAATGAGAGAGAGGGAGATATACAAGGAGATAGAGATGTTCTCTGCTGTCTATAAGTGGATAAGTTTCTCATTCTCTGGTAATGCAATTGTTGAAAATAGCAAAATAGAGTCTATATTTGAGAAAATTTTTGAAAATAGAAAGATGAAAGATACCAAAATCCCACTTAAATTGATAGCTACAGACCTACTAAATGGACACAAGAGGGTCTTTAGTTGGGAGGATGATGTATATATCAAAGACGCGATATTAGCATCCATGGCAATTCCTGGTGTATTTGATGAGCATATCATAGAGGGCAAAATATATGGAGATGGTTTTCTATGTGAAAATCTTGGTATCAATGAGGCTAGTTTTGATAATATCTTGGCTGTAGATGTCCTAGGAGAGAACTCATTTCAAAAAGTTATGCCTGATAACTTTTTTAAGACAAGCAATGTACTAGAGATGTTTGAGAAATCTATGAGACTGCTTATATACAATCAGACACAGACTCATATTAGAAACTCCTCAAAAGATATTATCTTATTAGAGCCTGAGACCAGAGAATACAAGACTTTTCACTTTCACAAAGTAGATGAGATTCGTAATTTGGGATTGGGACTATTAAAATAAATTAACTACAAAATAAAGGAAAAAGATGAATAGAGTATTGCAAATGCTAGAGCTTCAACAGAGCCTAAATGATGCAACAAATGGAATAAATTGGGAAGATGGAGTTACTAAAAATGGCAAACAGATAGACTGGAGAAGATGTATATATCTCGAAGGTGCTGAACTAGTAGATTCTTACCCTTGGAAACATTGGAAAAATATAGATGCCTCTCCTGATTATGATAATATCAAAATAGAGATAGTCGATATATGGCACTTTGTAATGAGTGAAGCACTTCGTCTATACAAGATTGAAAAAAGAGGCTCTATTTTTGAACTATCAACAACTATAACCACTATGAGAGAGTTCAAAAACTTTGCCAATGAGAGCAGAGACAGAGAGCTAAATAGTTATGCACAAATTGCTGTAGTCGAGGAGATGATAAAGATAATATTTTGTAACCAAGACATCAACACTCTAATAGGTTCATTTTTGACAATGTCATCAAAACTAAACCTCAAACTACCTGAACTCTACAAACTCTATATTGGCAAAAATATCTTGAATAAATTTCGTCAAGAGCATGGATACAAAGAGGGGAGCTATATCAAGATTTGGGGAGCAGAAGAGGATAATGTAGTTATGCAGAAGATATTAAATAGAAACGCTGAAATTACGCCAAATGAGCTATATAATACTTTAGAGGAGGTCTATCCAAAATAGTGATTTTTCACTATTTTAAAACTACTCTATTTCGTCCACCCTCTTTTGCCTCATAGAGTGCCTCGTCTACTCTTTTGAATATACCTATTTGTGTATCACTTGGTTTAAATTCAGTAACACCAAAACTACAACTAATTCTCAGAGAATCTCCAAAATTATAACTAGCTATACAGAGACGAAGCTCTTCTGCTATCCTTCTTGCCTGTTTACCTGTGGCGTATTTAGCTAGTACAATAAACTCCTCACCACCCCATCTAGCAAGTATATCTGTTTTTCGTATATTCATATTGACCATTCTTGCTAATTCAAACAGCACCTTATCTCCAATATTATGTCCTAGCGTATCATTTATCCGTTTAAAGTGGTCAATATCAAATAGTATCAAAGAGAATGTCTCATTAAATCCCGAAGCTCTATCTATAGCTGTAGGAAAGACATCATTGAATTTGACACGATTATATATTTTGGTTAATGGGTCATAATCTGCTCGTTTTAGTAGATTATCTTTTTCTATCTCTATATCATTTATATTACAAAAAGAGAGTAGATAATCTTTTCTTTTTATCTTAGTTACTGTGATATAAAAGTACTGATACATATCATCTATATGGCTATAGAGTTTAACTTTAATTCTATTTTTTTTGATTTTAGGATTCTCAACAATAACACTCAGCCATTTTTTACCAAGAGAGTATCTATTGATACAACCATCATCCTCTATAAAAAAGGCATCTATACTGTGCTTGTGGGAATCTTTGAAATCTGAAAACGAATCAAAACCAAAAAATTTTAAACCAACTCTGTTAATATATTTAACCTCTTCATTTGAACTTACAACCATGATATTATCATGAATATCCAAAGAAGAGTTAAAAGCTCTATCTTTATTAAATAAACCCATTGAGAATTATGAAAGCTCTTTTATCATTCTCTCGGCTAACTCTAAAGATGGATCAATTTTAAATGCTTTTTTATAGTTGACCAAAGCACCCTCCTTATCTCCAATATCATAAAGAGTATTAGCATAGTTAAAATAGTGTGGAGCATACGATGAGTCTATCTCTATCGCCCTCTTATGATACTCTATAGCTAACTCATTCTTATCCAACTTATGTAGAACATTTGCCAATGAGACAACAGCAATATCCTCATTTGGGTCTATCTCAAGAGCCTCCATATATATCTCTTTTGCCTCTTCTAATCTATTCAAATTAATTAAGATAAAACCCTGTTTTAGAAGTAGTTCTATATTCTCTTTTTCTAAAATTAGAGCAGAAGAGAGAGCCTTATCTGCCTCTACAAAATCCTCTCTCTCAATTGCCCTATCAGCCATAGAACTCAATTGCTCTACTCTTGATTCTCTTGGAGCTGGTGAAGAAAATTTTTTATCTATTTGTGTCATACCACCAATCTGCTCACCATCTCGATTTGCTTCAAAATCAACACCCCTCTTTGGAAATGCTCCAGAAAAAAGTTGTTTAAAAAATAAAACAAAAACTATAATTGTTATTATAAAAAGTAAAAGTTGAAATATGCTCATTTTGTCTCCATATTAGTTATCAAATGATATGATAATCTAACTTAATTATGGATTTATCTCTACAACTATCTCACCATTTACTATATCAAACTTCACACTTGTACCCTCTACAACCCTATCTTCTAGTATAAGCTCTGCCAATCTATCCTCAACCTCATCATATAAAGCTCTCTTTAGAGGTCTAGCACCATATACTGGGTCAAATCCTGCCTCTGCAATATAAGCTTTTGCACTATCAGTTAAACTTATATGAATATCTCTCTGTGCCAACTTCTTCTCTATATCTCTAAACATCAAGTCTACAATAGCAGTAATAGCCTCCAATCCAAGAGGATTAAAAATCACAATGTCATCCAATCTGTTTAAAAATTCTGGTTTAAAATACCTTTTTAGTTCACTATTTACAGCTTTTTCTCTCTCTTCTCTATCTTTAAACTGCATTATCTTATCACTAGCTATATTTGAGGTCATAATGATAATAGTGTTTTTAAAATCAATAGTGACACCTTTGTTGTCTGTTAATCTTCCATCATCAAGCACTTGAAGTAGAGTATTAAATACATCAGGATGAGCTTTTTCTATCTCATCAAACAGCACAACAGAGTATGGTCTTCTACGAACAGCCTCTGTAAGCTGACCACCCTCATCATACCCAACATACCCAGGAGGGGCTCCTACAAGTCTACTAGCAGCGTGTTTCTCCATATACTCACTCATATCAATCCGTATTAGGGACTTATCCGAATCAAACAGAAACTTTGCTAGAGTCTTAGCTACTTGTGTTTTACCTACACCTGTAGGCCCTAAAAACATAAAGCTACCTATCGGACGATTTACATCACTAAGTCCTGCTTTGTTTCTTTTTATAGCACGAGAGACTGCTTTTAGTGCCTCATCCTGACCTATAACCTCTTGATTAAGTATACTCTCTACCTTTAGAATCTTATCCTTTTCACTCTGCAACATCTTGTTAACAGGAATTCCTGTCCAACGACTCACAATAGTAGCTATCATCTCCTCATCTACAGAGTTTTTAAGTAGTGTACCCTCTTTTACCATCTCCTCCCATTTTACCTCAAGCTCCTCTATTCTCTTCTGTAGGGTAGGAATCTGTCCATGCAAAATCTCTGCCACTTTGGAGAGGTTGGTCTCTCTTTTTGCTCTATCTGCTTCAATTTTTAACTCTTCTATATCACTTTTGGTTTTGGCTATCTCATTAAAGACACTCTTCTCATTCTCAAATTGACTCTGCAGAGACATCTGTTTCTCTTTTAGGTTGGCTAACTCTTTTTCTATCTCCTCTAATCTTGCACTATTTTTATCATTTTTTTCCATTAAAAGAGCCTCTTTTTCAACCTGAATAGTCAAAAGTTCTCTCTTGGTTTTTGCCAACTCAGTTGGTTCACTCTCTATCTGCATTTTTAACTCTGCAGCAGCCTCATCTATAAGGTCGATTGCCTTATCAGGCAAAAATCTATCTGTAATATATCTATCAGATAGTTTTGCAGCAGAAACAAGTGCAGAATCAGTAATAGTTACATTGTGGTGAGACTCCAATCTCTCTTTTATACCTCGTAGAATCTGCAAAGCCTCATTAATCTTTGGCTCATCCACCTTTACAGGCTGAAATCTTCTCTGAAGAGCTGTATCTTTTTCAAAATATTTACGATACTCTTTTAGCGTTGTAGCCCCTATTGTATGGAGTTCACCTCGTGCAAGAGCAGGTTTTAAGATATTAGCTGCATCCATACTCCCCTCACTAGCTCCTGCCCCAACTATTGTGTGTATCTCATCTATAAAAAGAATAACATTAGAGGCACTCTTGACCTCATCTATTACTGCTTTTAGTCTATCTTCGAACTCTCCACGATACTTAGCCCCTGCAATCAGACGACTCATATCGAGAGATATTACTTTCATATTTTGCAAACTCAGAGGAACCTCTCTATTTACAATTCTCTGTGCTAAACCCTCTGCTATTGCTGTTTTTCCTGTGCCTGGCTCACCTATGAGAATAGGGTTGTTCTTGGTTTTTCGAATCAAAATCTGCATCATTCTCTGAATCTCTTCATCTCTCCCTATCACTGGGTCAAGCTCTCCATCTCTAGCTTTTTGATTTAAGTCGATTCCATATTTTTCCAAAGCCTCTAATGACTCATCTGCACTCTGAGAATCTATACTCTTGCCTCCTCTTATGGACTCCAAGGTCTTTTTTAATTCAGAGAGGTCGATATACTTGCCTATCGTATTTTTAATAAATGGCTCTGAGATATTGGCAATAATCCAAACATCCACGGATAGATACTGGTCACCATTTGCTGTCATAACCCCCTCTGCTTGTTGAAGAGATGCAACACTCTTTTGAGAAAGACGAATAGTCTCTTTTGTAACCGATGATACCTTAGGTAGAGAGTTTGCCATACTCTTTACTTCCAACTCTATAGCACTCTTATCTACAGACATCTTATTAAATGCTTGATGTAAAAGAGAGGAGCTATTGGTCAAAAGCCCCCATAACATATGAATTGGTTCAACCTCTTGATTTTTATTATGTAGTGCCAATGAGACACCTGATTCTACTGTTGTAGACATCTGATTTGTTAATTTTTCTAATATACTCATAAAAAATCCTTTTTTAAAAACTTTAGTCAGTTTGCATTATACATCTTTAGTCACTTATTGTCAAGTTTAAATCTGTTAATCATTTAATAACAAAATATTACCATAAATTAGAGAACTTTTAGTAACATTTGAATAGAATACAACTTAAAATAATGACGGGATTGATACTATAGTAATGATAAAAAAAAATAAAAAAGCTTTACTCTTTGGCTTCTTATCCACAGTAACTGCTTCTATACTGATGGTTAGTAATGCTCAAGCTGATAATGTTTATGATACCAGACAGGAAAATGACACCTCCAAACTTCAAGCATACTTAAAATTTACCAAAATTGTCAAAATAATTGAAGAGCAGTATGTTGATGAACTTAACACAAGCGATATTATTGACAAAGCATTAAAAGGGATGTTAGTTAACCTAGATGCTCACTCATCTTTTATGAATGCAAAAGAGTCAAAAGACCTACAGGTGCAGACAAACGGAGAGTTTGGTGGATTGGGAATTAGTGTAGGGATGAGAGATGGTGCATTGACAGTTATAGCACCAATTGAGGGGACACCTGCTGACAAAGCTGGAATGAAATCCAAAGATATAATATTAAAGATTGATGACCAAGCAACTATCGGTATGACTATAGATAAAGCTGTCTCTTTGATGCGTGGTAAACCAGGAACTCCTATAAAGCTAACGGTAATAAGAAAAGGTGAATCTAAACCACTAACTATTGATATTGTTAGAGATATTATAGAGATACAGTCAGTATATGCAAAAACTATTGGTGATGATATTCTATATCTTCGTATCACATCATTTGACCAAAAAGTTGTCTCCTCAATGAAGGAGTCTATCGCAAAACATCCAGAAGCAAAAGGTTTTGTGATTGATTTACGAAATAACCCTGGTGGACTTCTCAACCAAGCTATAGGTGTGGTTGATATGTTTGTAGACCATGGTGTAATTGTAAGCCAAAAAGGTAAAGTAGCTAGTGAAAATCTCATATACAACGCAAGACCTGATAATAGTGATACTCAAACACCTATTGTTATATTAGTAAATGATGGAAGTGCTAGTGCTAGTGAGATTGTATCAGGTGCATTACAAGACCATAAAAGAGCTGTTATTGTAGGGAAAAAGACCTTTGGAAAAGGCTCTGTACAGATAGTTATGCCTATAGGAAATCGTGAATCTCTGCGTCTAACCATAGCTAGATACTATCTACCAAGCGGCAGAACAATCCAAGCTGTGGGAGTTACACCTGATATAGAGGTAGCTTATGGTGAGATAAAAAAGGCTGACGAAGGAATCTCGATAAAAGAGAGAGACCTTCAACTTCATCTTGAGAGTGAACTTGAAAAGGTAGATGGTGTCAAGATTGATAAAAAAGGTGAAGAGAACAAAACCATTATAACAGAAGAGCAGATATATAAAGATGCCCAACTAAAAAGTGCTGTCGATATTTTAAAAGCACTAATGATAAGCAAAAGAGGCACTAATGATAAGGAGATGTTAAGTGAATAAAACCGAACTGCTATATGAGGGAAAAGCAAAAAAAATCTGGCATACAGAGGACAACTCCCTGTTAATCTCAGAATTCAAGGATGATTTAACAGCAGGTAATGGGGCGATGAAATCTAGTGAAGAGGGAAAGGGTGCATTAAATAACAAAATCTCAACAGAGCTATTTAAACTACTCAACTCAAAAGGTATTCCTACTCACTTTGTGGAGATGATAGATGATAACCATATGCTTCATAAAAAATGTGATGTTATACTCATAGAGGTAATTGTTAGAAATATAGCAACAGGTAGCTTAAGTAGAAATTTGGGTATAGAGGATGGTAAAAAACTTCCATTTACACTAGTAGAGTTTGATTATAAAAATGATGAACTAGGAGACCCCAAACTAAATGACCAACACTGTCTTATATTAGAACTTGTAGAGAGTATTGATGAGCTTGACTATATCCGATATATGGCTAGAAAAATCAATAAGATACTTCAAAAGTTTTACCTAGAGAGAGATTTAATCGCTGTCGATTTTAAACTAGAGTTTGGTAGAGATATAGATGGTAATATAATTCTAATAGATGAGCTAAGTCCTGATAACTTTAGACTTTGGGATGCCAATACTGGTGAGAAGATGGACAAAGATAGGTTTAGACAGGGTCTAGGTGGACTAAAAGTTGCCTATGAAGAGGTTCTAAATAGAATTTTAGGTTAATCGGTTTTTGTGGTTGGCTAAAGCCAACCCTACGAATAATGATTTTAAATTGTAGGGTTGGCTTTAGCCAACCAAATAAAAATAGAAGAGAGTAGAATGAAAGCAATAGTAAATATATTTCTAAAAGAGGGCGTACTAGACCCACAAGGAAAAGCAATCCACCACGCACTAGATGCGATGAACTTCGAAGGTGTAGAGGATGTGAGAATGGGAAAACAGATTATCCTAAAACTAACAACTACAAATAAAGATGAAGCTAGAGCAGAGGTGGAGAAGATGGCAGAGGATATTCTAGCCAATACAGTAATTGAAGATTATACTATCGAGTTAGTCTAATGAGTAGTGTAGCTGTAATACAATTCCCTGGAACAAACTGTGACTTAGATACCAAATATGCTTTTGAGAGACTTGGTTGTGATACAGAGATAGTGTGGCACAAAGAGACCAAACTACCCCAAAATACTAAACTTGTAGTTATAGCAGGTGGATTCTCATATGGTGACTATCTCCGTTCGGGTGCAATTGCCAAATTCTCCCCTATTATGAAAGCTATAGTTGAGTATGCAAAAGATGGTGGAAAAGTTTTGGGTATCTGCAATGGATTTCAGATACTAACAGAGGTTGGTCTACTCCCTGGTGCATTAAAAAGAAATATAGGTCTCCATTTTATCTCAAAATTTCAAACACTCAAAGTAGTAAATAACTCAAATAGTTTTTTGCAAAAATACCACAAAGATGAAGTAGTAGATATTCCCATAGCTCATGCTGATGGAAACTACTATATTGATGATGAGGGGTACAAAAGACTTGAAGAGAATCAACAGATACTACTTAGATACTGCAACAAAAGAGGTGATACTGTAGTTGTAAATGGTTCAGTAACATCTATAGCAGGAGTCTGTAATGAGAACAAAAATGTATTTGGTCTCATGCCACACCCCGAAAGAGCCATAGAGGATATTTTAGGCTCTACAGATGGAGTCAAGATGTTAGAGGGTATTGTCGCCTAATGCTAAACTACAAAAGATACCTCTTACTAATAGTTACGCTTTTAACTCTATTTACATCTAGCCTTATAGGTGCTGAGATAGAGTACTCCTATGTCCCTAAAAAAGTATATCAAAAACAGGTTTTTCCAATCAGTTTTTTGAGTACTAGTAACCAAAAAGAGAGTATAGAGTTTCAGTTTATTGACAAACAGCCTATTCTAAAAAATGCTGTTATTATCAGAAACGGGTCCAAAACTTTCTACACTTTCTACTTCAAAACAACTGAACCTCTATTTCAAATCCCATATATTACGATTAAACTAAAACATAATCATATAAAACTAGATGGGGTAAAGATTCCAGTGGAACCTCTGGAGAAGAGAAAAAACTTCTCAGGGGTCATCGCATCAGGACTAAAGATAAAAAGCTCACAAGCTTCTGTATATGATGAGACAACCAATCTAGTAGCTATCTCTATAGAGGCACATGATGCCAACCTAGAGGATATATATGTTCCAGATGCACTAAAAGATGGTATAGAGAAGATAAAACGAACTGGTTCCAAAATAGAGGGAGAGTACTATATTGTACTACCCTCAAAACAGAGTAGTTTAACATTTTCATACTTTGATACGATAAAAGATAAATTTATAGACAAAACCATACCAATTAGTATAGATGATGGTTCAGTTGCCGCTCAAACTGACTTAAACCCAAAAGATGATAGTTTTGAGATTTTGAAAAAGTATACACTTATTGGTTTTATAACTCTCTTTGTACTACTATTTTTGTGGAAAAGAGACTTTTTTTACCTAATTGTAGGTGTTATAGGAGCGGCCGTACTGTTAACTTTTTATACCCCTTTGACAAAAATATGTATAAAAGCTGGTTCACCTCTATATATTATCCCCACACCAAATAGTACAATTAGTCAATATACAGATAAACAGATTACAACAACAAAATTGGGTCAAAGAAATGAGTATATAAAAATAGAGTATACAAATGGGATTATAGGATGGATAAAAGATGAAGATATTTGCAAAAATTAGATTTTACTATGGTGCATCTATTATAACTCTTATCGCTGGTGGAATTATGGTTCCACTTATGTTTTTATTTAAAAATAGTAGAAATGAGATTCTACACAGATATAATGCCCTAATTTTAAAAATTATGGGTGGCAAGATAGAGACCACAGGGGTTAGAGACAACTCTGCTGATATGTTTGTAATAAACCATCAAGGTGTTATAGATATTATCGCTATGGAGGCAGCTGAGCTTACAGATATAAGATGGATTGCAAAGCGACAACTCTTTGATACTCCTTGGTTTGGGTATCTTCTGAAACTACCTAATATGATAAATGTAGATAGAGAGAATAAAACAGGTCTAATTAAACTAATAAGAGATGCAAAAGAGACCAAAGAGTCTGAGAAACATCGTACCTTGGCTATATTTCCAGAAGGAACACGCACAGACAAACAGGAGTTAAGAGTATTTAAATCAGGGGCAAAAATGGTAGCAGAAAAACTAAAACTAAAAATACAACCCGTTATCATTACAAATAGCAAGAAGCTTCTAAATGAGCATAATAGAACTGCCCACTCTGCTACAGTACATATAAAATACCTAGATAGCTTTATAGCTGATAGAGCAGATAAAAATTGGTATAAAAATCTACAAAACACTATGCAAAAAGCTATAGATGATGAAGAAAAATTTAATGAAAGATATAGATGATAGAAGAGAAAACACCACTAAGAGATGAGCTAAAAAAACATATTAGAAAACTTATAAAACCTCTAAAAGAGGAGGATGAGTTAACAGCTATACTAAAAGTAAAACTAACAAAAAAAGAGTTCAAGATTTTCAAAAATTGGGCAAATGGAGAGAATTTAGCAGAACTACTAAGTAAACTATCTATAGATGATGAGAGATATAGTTCTATAAGAGAGAAACTTATTAAAAAATTAAATCAAGAGAAACTTAAACAGGAGATTATGATTTAAAGCATCAGAGTACAGATAATACAGAAACTATCCAAAGTAACATTATCTAAAACAGACTCTTTGTTTAAACTATTCTTATCTTCATTATTAAGAATAGTAGCTTTTACTCCAATCGAGAATGAATCTGTAGTGTGATATTGAATCTGACCTATAACCCCCAATACCTTATCCAAACCACAATCTATACATGGGCTATCTATATTATTAAGTTTTGGATTTAGGTGACGAGTAATCATCGTATCCAATCTCCATTTTTTTTCAGTTCTTTTTAAATTTTGGTTGTAAGCTTGAATAATTAGAGGAATTTTCTCCTTTTCCTGCTCCAAAGACAAATTATTATCAAATAAAAATGAACTATATTGAAAATTATCCCTATTTTTTAAAATATCAAAGAGAGCATCATCCCCAAAAAGCATTGATATTAACAAAAGTTTAATTATTACCATTTTTCCTATCATTTAAAACCCCTTTTAAACTGTGAATAATAGTATAACTAAATTTTTGTGTATTAATTGTGTATTAATCACAAAATTTAATACACAATTTTTAATTTTATCGTAATCTTTTAAGCAATTTAACCGTAGGATAACCATCAGCAGGTAATCTAAACTGCAACTGTAACTGTTTGACGGCTCTTCTGGTCTTTTCCCCAATGATACCATCAATATCCCCTACATCATAACCCCGTCTAACCAAAAGTCTCTGCAACTGTTTGACCTGACTAAAAGAGAGTGATGCAATCCTTGCTCTAGCTCTTCGAACCTTTTTTGCACCTGCTAAACGAGTAGCAAAATAGGCCGCTGTAGTTGAGTATAGTAGAGACTCATTCCACTTTAGATAGACCCTCTTAAAGTTATAATATGCCAAAAAAGCCGCTCCATCTTTTCCCATAGGGAGAAGAAGTGATGCTTTTAGCCCACCTTTTAATCTTCTACCATTAACTCGTCTTACTCCTAACTTAGCCCAATATGAGAGTGAGTAGCTATTCTCTAAGCCTGTCTGCTCCCATGGCATACTTTTGGGTAGAATAACCTCTTCTAACCATGGATGACCTCGCCTCCAACCTATATTTTTAAGATAATTTGCCGTAGAGGCTAAAACATCAGGAACGCTTTTGATTAGGTTTCGTCTACCATCTCTATCAAAATCAACAGCATACTTTAGATAATAAGTTGGTAGAAATTGAGTCTGTCCTATCTCTCCTGCCCAAGCACCTCTCATCTCTGATAGCTTCAAATCTCCTCTATCTACTATTCTCAAAGCATTAATAAGCTCTGGTCTGAACTCCTCACCTCTTCTACAATCATAGGCCAATGTTGCCAAGGAACGAATAGTATTAAAATTCCCTTGAACTGCTCCAAAACTAGTCTCTAACCCCCAATATGCTGTAATAACAGAAGCAGGTATACCATAACGACTCTCTATATCTCTAAAGAGTCTTCGATATTTTCTCATAAGTTTTCTACCCTTTTTAAGTCTATATTTGGAGACTAGATTTGTAGAAAATTGAGCAAAATTTTGTGATAGATGAGTCTGTTTTCTATCTTTTTTTATCACAGATGGACTATATTTCAATCCATCCAAAGCAGAATGTACGGTTCTTGGTGAGACTCCAGCTCTAAGAGCCTCTTGTTTAAACTGCCCCAACCAATTGCTAAAACTTGTTCTATTTGTACACTCTCTAGCAACACTCTGTTGTGCCACTCCCAAAACCAAAAGTAGTATTATGATATTTTTTTTCATCAAATAAAAACCTTTTTTATCCATTTTTGTGAAGTATATCACTAACTACTTTAAATCTACTGAGTTTTTAACCACTTGTCTTTAAGCTTTTGATGAAAACTCTTCTCTAAACCATTCGCCTCACGCAATCTTAGCAGAGTTCTATCTACTAACTCTCTCAATTTAGAATCTGTAGGGAAGACTATTCCATAATTTTGAGGATTAAATTTAAAAGGTGCTACTAGAAGTACTTTTTTCTTCTCTGCTTTGTTGATTTTATTTGCAAGATATACTAGCCTTGGGCCATCATGTACCAATGCTTCTACTTTTCCTGCTCTTAGCATCTTGATACCTTCAGCCAAAGTATCTACAGCTACAACATTTGCCCCTATTTTTTCCACATATCTTCTAGGTGCATCCGTAGCTACTGCTGCTACAAATTTTCCTGCCAAATCCTTTTCTGATTTGATAGAACCAGTAATAGTCTGTGCTGTCAATGCGGCTGTTACAATAGCTGTCAAGATACTAATAGCAATAATTCCTACAATATGCCACATCAAATCAATAGTACGAGCCAAACCTTTGCTATGAGGAGTCTCCCATGTCACAAGCATAGTAATCCCCCACCAAAAAGCATCAACTATTCCTGATAGGTAATTTTTTGAAAATAGATCTGAATCTTTATTATTTTTATCTATAAACCATCTTAGATGTATAGTTATTATTAAAAAAAGCAAAAAGAGAACAATTGCATGTAGACTCATCATCTTTTTTATCTCTTTGCCCATTAGGGACAATACACTAGAGGTAGTGTTTTGTGCATCAACCATAACCTGTAACCCCAACTCATACATAGAGTTAGAGAAATCAATATCTTTCTCTCTGTTTGATGTTATAGTAATAGCAGAGATTCCTGCATCTATCTCACCATTTTTTGCTCCCTCTACAAGCTCTGCTGTAGAGTTATAGTAGACCCATTGGGTCTTTTTACCTAACTCTTTGGCTATTCTATTCCATAAGTCTATACTAAAACCTATAGGTTTTCTATCTATTATAGAAGCATTTCTATCATACATAACCCAAGGCTCAGAAGGCTTAATCCCCACTTTTAAACTATCTGCATACCCTACTCCCCAAAAGAGTAAAAGCAGAGCCAATATTCTAACTATCTGCATGATTTTCCTTATATATAAAAATTTGGAGGAATTATACTTTAATCTCACATTTTCATCACAAAAATATGCTTAAAATAGAGATAGATTAATATAGTGAGTCTTAAGGTGACACTTGAATGTTTTAGATGGTATTTTCGGGAGAAAACACCCTATACAAAATTAATCTGAAATATTAATTATAGCCATTCCAAGTCTACACTCTTCACCCTCTTCGCAATCTCCTTTGCCTATTAAATCATCACTATCTATATCACTATCATAGATTTCAATATACCACTTATCATTTTTTGAGCTAAAGTCATAGCTACAGCGATAGGTATCTCTACAGCTAGGGGATAGACCTAGCGATTGTTTATCTACAAGTACCTTTATATCAGGTGAACCACCCATCAAATCCCACTCTTTGCCATCTGATTGTTTGGAGGCTACATCTATTTTTATTCTATACATATCTGCTCTACTACTACAACCTATAGTCAAGATAGCTACGATACCTACTGTTAATATTTTTATTTTTTTCATTTTTAATAACTCTTATAAATCAATTTAGAAGATTATATCATAAAAATTTATATATTTAAAATCAGATAAAAACATAAATAGAGTATAATACACAGATGAAAACACCAAAAATATTAAAAATCATATCAAAAACCTTAAAAACAGAGGGTGCAAAAGCCATTATAGTAGGTGGTTCTGTACGAGACCATTTTCTAAAACTTCCTATCAAAGATTATGATATAGAGGTTTATGGATTAGAGCATATCGAGCAGTTAGAGGAGATTCTAAAAGAGTATGGCTCTGTAAATCTAGTTGGAAAAAGCTTTGGAGTTTTAAAATTTGTACATCTAGAGGAGGAGTATGATTTCTCTTTTCCTCGTACAGAAAAAAAGATAGCCAAAGGGCATGATGGATTTGAGATAACATGTAATGGTATGATGAGCTTTGCACAAGCATCTATCCGTCGTGATTTTACCATTAATGCTATGGGGTATGATATAGAGGAGCAGAAATTTATAGACCCACACGGTGCAAAAGAGGATATGCAACAGAGAGTTCTAAGACATATCAATAGTAAAACTTTTGTAGAAGACCCTCTTCGTATCTATAGGGCTATACAGTTCTCTGCTAGATTTGGATATACTTTGGCAGATGAGACTATTATGCTTTGTAAGGAGATGGTAGAGGATGGGGTATTGAAGGAGCTACCAAAAGAGAGAATCTATACAGAGTTCAAAAAACTACTACTCAAATCACCTAAACCATCTATTGGATTTGAACTAATGAGGGAGCTAGGTATATTAAGATATTATCCTGAACTCCAAGCTATAATAGATGTCCCCCAAAGCCCCTTTTGGCATCCAGAGGGAGATGTTTGGATACATACATTAATGTCTGTAGATAAGATGGTAGAGTTTAAAACAGGAGATGATAAACAAGACCTAAAACTAATGTTTGCATTACTCTGTCATGATTTGGGCAAAGCTACACATACACAGATAAAACCCAATAGAATCTCTGCAATTGGTCATGAGATAGCAGGGGTTGAACCTACCAAAAAATTTCTATATAGATTAACCGATGAGCATAGTTTTATAGAGTCTATTTTACCTCTAGTTAGACACCATATGGCTCCGTCTAAATACTTTAGAGGTGGTGTAAAGAATAAAACTATACGAAAACTATCTACAAAAGTCAATATAGAAGAGGTAGTCACTGTAGCTAGAGCTGATTTTTTAGGCAGAACTACAGAGGCATCTATCAAAGGTATCTATGAAGCAGGTGATTGGTTACTAAAAAAAGCTCAGGAGCTTGATGTCTATAATAACCCACCAAAAGCTCTCATTCAAGGTCGTGATTTAATTCACTTGGGATTTAAACCATCAAAAGAGTTCAAGGCTATTTTAGATAGAGTCTATATAGCACAACTAGATGGAAAAATCTCCTCTTATAATGAGGGGGTTGAATTTATTAGAACTATTAAGAGCAATACGATATAATCCAAAATTATATCAAAATAGAAGGAACTCAAATGAGAGAACAGACCCTAGCTATCCATGCAGGATATGAAAAAGATGCACAGGGTACAATGGCTGTACCTATATATCAATCAACAGCTTATGAGTTTAGAGATACCAAACACGCAGCAGACCTTTTTGAACTAAAAGAGCTAGGTAATATCTATACTAGGCTTATGAACCCTACAACAGATATATTTGAAAAACGCTTCGCAGCTCTTGAAAAAGGGGTTGCAGCTGTTGGGACTGCTTCTGGAATGGCTGCTATTTTTTATGCTATTGCCAATGTTGCAGAGGCAGGAGATAATATCATAGTAGCTAAACAGGTTTATGGTGGAACTACCACGCTAACAGGACACACTATCAAACGGTTTGGGATTGAGACTAGATACTTTGATGTCAATAATCCATCCCAAATAGAGGCTCTTGTAGATGAGAAAACCAAGATTATTCTATTTGAGACGATTACCAATCCGAGTATAGATGTAGCTGACATAGATGCCATTGTAGCTATTGCTAAAAAACATAATATTATGACATGTGTAGATAATACAGTAGCTACCCCTATATATTGTAATCCTCTCTCTCTTGGTTGTGATATTGTAGTCCATAGTGCAAGTAAATATACTACGGGTCAAGGCTTGGCTATTGGTGGTATTATAGTAGAGAGAGAGAATCTAGTAGAATTAATCAAAGATAACCCCCGCTATGCTCACTTTAATGAGCCTGATGAGAGTTATCACGGTCTAATCTATTCCGATTTAGCACTACCTCTATTTACACTTAGAATCCGTCTAGCACTCCTTAGAGATTTGGGTGCTACACCTAGTCCATTTAACTCATGGTTATATATACAAGGACTAGAGACTCTATCACTACGAATGAGACAACACTCCGAGTCTGCTCTAAAAATTGCTAAATTTTTAGAGTCTCACCCAAAAGTCAAAAAAGTAAACTACCCAGGGCTAGAGTCTCACAGTAGCTACTCATTGGTTCAAAAATACTTCCCAAAAGGTCAGAGTGGACTACTATCATTTGAAGTTAACTCACTAGATGAGGCTAGAGCTATAGCAGATAGCACAGAGATTTTCAAAGTTGTAGTAAATATCGGAGATAGCAAATCTATTATCACCCACCCTGCTAGTACAACTCACCAACAGCTATCAGCCCAAGAGCTTATAGATGCAGGAGTTCCTGCTGGACTTATTAGGCTAAGTATCGGTTTAGAAGATTACGAAGACTTAATTGAAGATTTAGAAAAAGCCCTTGAGTAGGGTGGTGCATCTATGCCCACCCTACAAAATATCTCTATTTAGCATATTTTTTATACTCTTTTCTCAATCTATCCCATTTTCCATCAACAAATATCGTAGGAGTACCTGTTACCTGTAGTCGAGTCTTCATAATCATATCAAATCTCAATGCCTCTTTTACCTCTGGACTAAATATCTGTTTTTTTGTAAACAGTACTCCTGTCTTTGTTTTTATAGCTTTTAATATCTTATCTACATCTGTCTCTTTTCCGTTGATAGGCAGACTATAGAGTGCCATCATCTTATCAATCTCCCCTTTTTTCTGAAATAGATGCATAGCTTTTGTAGTTACATCAGAAGCTGGATGGATTTTGAGTAGAGGGAGATGGTAGTAGTAGAGTCCATACACCGTGGAATTTGCCTTTACTATGTGTAGTATCTCTGGAACCTTTTCTGAACAGTAGGGACAAAAAGGGTCTGAAAAAACCAAAATTTTATGAGGTGCATTTTTACTTCCTGCTAAGAAGTGTTCATCATCATATGCGTCTACAGGAACTATAGGTTTCAACAGCTTCTTGTAACTCTTACTTTTTCTTCTAGTTCCATCTCTCTTTAGTTTACCCTTCTTCATGAGATTTACTGTTAGTCTATTTCCTCTCGTAAAAATAGTCTTTTTTACAATGGCATCCTGATATGAGTCACCCATCTTTACCTTTACTATCATATCTAAAAAATGGACATTCCATCCTGGAGCATCCTTTATAGGATAAGTTGAAATTATATCAATCTGTTTAACTTCTAGTTTCATCTTCACTTTAACATAGTTTTCCATGTATTTTTTAATACTATTCTCACTCATTGCATTGGCTTGTAAAATCACTATAGCCAATAAAAAGAGTATAGTTTTTAGTCTCATATTTTCTTCCTCGATTTAAAAATGTTTAATAAAGTTATTTTAACATAAATTTATTAAAAAACAATATTATATTAAAAGGGTAATTAGGATAAAATCCGTTTGATGAAAATAAAAACAGAAAGTAGACGATTTACCACTCCTTTATATCTGGAGAGTGGGAGAATCTTGGAACCTTATAAAATAGCATATGAGACCTATGGTCAACTAAATGCTGACGCATCTAATGTTATACTAGTATGCCATGCACTAAGTGGTTCACACCATGTAGCAGGTAGATATAAAGGAGATAGAAAAGCTGGTTGGTGGGATGGACTTATTGGTGATGGCAAAGCTATAGATACAGAGAAGTTTTTTGTCATAGCAACCAATGTACTAGGTTCATGTTTTGGAAGTACAGGACCTATGAGCAATAACTATCCAAGTGATAAACCATTTAGACTAAAATTTCCTGTACTCACTATAAAAGATATGATAAAAGCTCAAAAACAGCTCTTGTCAGATTTAGGAATATATCACCTAAAAGCGATAGTTGGTGGCTCTATGGGTGGGATGCAATCATTACAATTTGCAGTGGATTATCCGAATTTTGCCGATAAGATTATCTCTATGGCAACAACATATGCTACGCAACCATGGACTATCGCATTTAACAAAGTCGCCATGGAGGCTATACGAAGAGACCCAAGATTTGAAAATGGAAATTATGAAAAAGATGCCTTTTTAGAGAATGGATTAGATGGTTTGGCTATTGGTAGAATAGCAGGACACATATCATATCTCTCTCCTCACTCTATGAACGATAAATTTGGACGAAATTATGTTAATAATGATGGACTATTTGAGCTGTTTGGGAGATATGAGGTTGAGAGATATATGGAGTATAATACAGATAACTTCTCAAAGATGTTTGACCCACTAAGCTATCTATATATCATAAAAGCCATCAACACATTTAATCTAAGCCGTGGATATGACTCTCTCTATGATGCTATTTTGCGTATCAAAGCAGAAACAACACTTATCTCATTCTCAAGTGATTATCTCTTTTTTCCAAGTGAGATGGAACATATATACAAAATGATGCAACGAAATAGACAAAAAGCTAACTATTATGAGATAGATAGTAGTTATGGACATGATGCCTTTTTGGTGGAGTTAAAGAAGTTTAACCACATTGTAAAAAAAGCACTAAAAGGATAATAATGAGAAGTGATTCATTTGAGCAGAAGTTAGAAGAGTCAAAAGAGATACTAAATAGATTAATGAGTCCAAAGATAACCCTAGAGGAGAGTCTAAAGCTATATGAAGAGGGATTAAAGAGAATAAAATCAGCACAAAAGATGATAGAAGAGGCAAAAGTTAAAATCAAAATTATTGAGAGCAAGGGATGAAAAAACTCACTATAGCTGCACTACAACTACCAACTCTAGGGATGCAGGCGACAAAACTTGATTTTTATATTAGAACAGCTCATAGCAGAGGTGTTCAACTTCTCCTATTTGGGGAGTATGTTCTAAACCATTTTTTCAAAGAGTTAAGTGAGATGCCCATGAAAATGGTAGAGGAGCAGAGTCAAAAACATATAGAGTTTCTCAAAAAATACTCAACCAAATACAATATGATATTTATCGCACCTATTGTAATTATAAAGGAGGATAAATATATAAAAACTATTATAAAAATCTCTCCTAAATCTGTAAACTTTTATGAACAGCAGATACTTATACCCTATAAACATTGGAATGAAAAAAAATTTTTCTCAAATCTAATAAAACCCATAGAGACACCCATGACCTTCCAACTAGATGGATTTCGTATTATAGTTATGGGTGGATTTGAGTTGCATTTTGACCCATTTTGGCAATCAGTAACAGATAAAAAGATAGATTTAGTTCTTATACCCACAGCTTCAACTTTTGGTTCTCACAATAGATGGAGAGAGATTATAAAAACAAAAGCCTTTCTACACGGTTGCTATATACTTAGAGCCAATAGACTAGGTGAATTCAACGATAAATCCGTAAAATGGAAATTTTATGGTGATAGTATGCTTATTGAACCTAGTGGAGAAGTCTACATGATGTTGGAGGATAAAGAGTCCATGCTTATAGAGACAATCTCAAAAGATGCTGTTAATGAACACAAAAAAGCATGGGGCTTTGAAAAAGAACTAAAATTAAGAGAAAACCTACAAAAAACATAATATAATATAATTATAAACAAATATATTTACTTTGTTTGTATAAAAAAAAATTTATTTAAATAATGTGTAACTTTTTTTATTAACTTTTAATTTACCTTAATAATTAACATGTTACAATCTATTAACAATAAAAATATAAAGGGAATGGGAACTACATGAATAATGACCTAATGAAAATAGTAGAAGAGACTAAAAAGCTAAAAACAATGGTACTAGAGGATGATCCAGAGACAAATGAGTTGATGTGTACAACACTAAAAAACTTCTTTTCTGATGTATACTCTGCATATGATGGTGAAGCGGCTTTAGACCTGTATAAGAAACATCAGCCTGATATTATCTTTGTCGATATTATTTTACCAGGTAAAAGTGGTTTAGATATTGCTAAAGAGATTAGAGAGATTAATCCTAGACAGATGATTGTTGTAGTATCAGCAAGTGACGATATGGGTAATATCTCCGAAGCTGTAAAAATAGGTGTAAATAACTTTATCCGTAAGCCTATCAATACAGATAAGATGATTGATGTTCTAAAAGATATTGTTTCAGACATCAAAAAGCAGAAGAAAAATAGAACTAAAATATTCTCTATTACTCTACCTCTTGATTTGTATGAGCAGGTTGATACAGACGCAAAAAGTGAGAGTATTTCTAAAAATGCTATGATTATCAGAGCATTAAAACACTTCTATAACCTATAATATCATTAAAAAAACCGTAGGGTTGGCTAAAGCCAACCTTATTATTTATAATCGTATTCTAACAGACTCTTCATGAGCAGTTAAACCTTCTGTATTAGCAATCAAAGCACACGCTTCACCAATTTCACTTAATCCTTTTTTGCTCATAGAGATAATAGATGATTTTTTCAAAAAATTATCAACAGAAAGAGGAGAGTAAAATTTAGCTGTTCCTCCAGTAGGCAGAGTATGATTAGGCCCTGCGATATAGTCGCCTATAGGTTCTGGTGTATTCTCCCCTAGAAATATAGCTCCTGCATGTTTAATCTTTGATAATAACTCCATAGAATTGGTTGTCATAACCTCCAAATGTTCAGGTGCTATCTGATTCATAAGCCCTATAGCCTCATCCATATCATTAGCAATTATAATAGCTCCTCTCTTCTCTATAGACTCTCTAGCAATAGCTTCTCTTGATAATTTACCGAGAAACTCTTCAATCTTTGCAGATACTTTAGGAGCCAAAGAAGCATCAGTAGTAATCAAAATAGAACTAGCCATCTCGTCATGTTCGGCCTGTGAAAGTAAATCTATAGCCAAATACTCCTCTCTAGCACTACTATCAGCTAATATTCCTATCTCACTAGGTCCTGCTATCATATCTATATTTACCTCTCCATAAACAAGCTTTTTAGCAGTAGCCACAAAGATATTCCCCGGTCCTGTAATTACATCTACCTTTGGAATTGTCTCTGTACCATATGCCATAGCTCCGATAGCTGATGCTCCACCAATTTTATAGACTTTTTTGACTCCACATAGATGACACGCAGCCAAGAGCAACTCATTTAACTCATTATAAGGTGCAGGTGTACAGACTACTATCTCCTCAACTCCTGCAACAATAGCAGGAATGGCATTCATAAGCAGTGAAGAGGGGTAGGCAGCCTTTCCACCAGGAATATATAACCCTGCTCTATCGACAGCTGTCACTTTCTGTCCCAATATAGTTCCCGTCTTCTCAAAATCCAACCATGATTTGGGCATTAGTTTTTGATGGTAACTCTCTATTCTGCTATAAGCTAAATGCAAAGCATCCCTTAGAGTAGAATCTATATTATTATAAGCTCTCTCCATAGACTCAATAGATACTCTTAACTCATCATCTATATTTGGTCTCCAATTATCAAATCTAGCTATATGCTCTTTTAATGCTAAATTACCATCAACTCTTATCTCATCAAGAAGATTTTTGACAGTGCTACTAACACTATCTATATCCATCTTGCCTCTCTGTAGTAACTCTACAAACTCCTCTTTAAAATTAACATCTTTTGTATTATACGTTCTCAAAAACATACTTCCTTTGATACCTCATCAACATACTCTCATTTCCAAGATGTCCACCTTGATGAATATAGAGTGTTGGTTCAGAAAAAATTTGTGGATTATCCATTAGAGTCAACCACCCAAGAGGGTCAAATACTAAGTCAAACTCTATGCCCATCTCATCGCGTAATTCTAGCCAAATTTCATAAGATTCTCTATATAATTTACCAAAGTGATATTTTTTACTAGAATTTATAATAGTTGGATGTTTTAAAATATTCTCTTCTAACATACTAAATTGTTCTTTTAAATAATCTCTATCTCCAACACAAGGAACAGTATATACTTTTGCCTGAAACCTACTATCAATCTCTAATAAGAATTTTTGCAAAAATAGAGCTGTAGTCCCTGTCCCTGAAGGAAGAAATACATTTATTCTCTTAATATAATTACCCTGTTGCCATAATTTTATCTCTTGGGCTAACATTCTCATACCAAATCTAGCCTCATCTTGCCGTCCTCCCTCTTCTACAAAAAGGGTCTGTCTATTCTCTATCTCTTCTCTTTTAGGTTTTCCTTGACCTACTATCAAACTCATTCCATTAGCCAAAGCATTTTTATAGTTTCCAACAGGATTATCTCTTAGGTATGATGGAATATGGTCTGTATAATACTCAAACTTCCACTTTCTTCTCTTTGCCAAAACGGATAGTGAAAACATAGCATTGGACTGATTGGAACCATAACCAACTATTTTTTTTATATTAGGAAAATTATTAACTAAAAAATAGTAAAATTTTCTAGCCTTATTTCCTGAAAATTCAGGGTCTAGTAAGTCATCCCGCTTTATATAAATCTCTCTACCTCTAAACACCCTCTTCTCTATAGGTGAGTTGGATATAGTTTTACGATTCGTCATCTCTACATCTCCTTACAATATTGCGTAGTTATAGCCAATTAATTATTAATTTTTCCCTATAAATATCTTTAATTAGATAAAGAATCGCTATTGAACTATTTTAAACACAATTGAGTAATATCAAAGGTTATTTAATATTAATATCCTATACTTTCATCAACATATAACTAAGGATTAACTTCTATGATAATTACAAACTACATGAGAGATGAACATCGAAATTGTGATGAGCTATTTGCAACTGCTGAAAAGGCTGTAATAGATGGAAATTTTGAACAAGCAGAAAGAGATTTCCTAAAATTTGCAAATGAGACTCTAAAGCACTTCAAAAAGGAGGAGGAGTCACTA
This sequence comes from uncultured Sulfurovum sp., assembly GCA_964606545.1. Lineage (GTDB taxonomy): Bacteria > Campylobacterota > Campylobacteria > Campylobacterales > Sulfurovaceae > UBA1140. The sequence continues at coordinate 51,096 of CAZSHP010000004.1, forward strand.
TTTCCTACTTTTGAAGAGATTTCAGGTAGTGCAGAGGGACCTACTAGAGTTATGATATTTGAGCATGAGCAGGTTCGTGGTCTTATAGGTAAAATGGCGGAAGCTGTAGAGAACAAAAATAGAGATGCCTATCTATCACTAGCAGAGTCTATGATGATTCTACTACAACAACACAACATGAAAGAGGAGCAGATGCTCTATGCGATGTGTGATAGAGTGATTCCTCAAGAGAAAAAAGAGGAGACACTAAAAGCTATGAGAGAGATAGAGTATTGAGAAAGATTCCACTTGATGCAAGAGAGATGGAACACCCTATCCCCTTGCAACTCGCACTAAACCACCTACAGAGTATGAAAAATAGTGACTACCTCTATATGATTCATAGAAAAGAGCCTATACCACTCATAGAGGTGGCAAAAGAGAAGAGATTTGCTCATCTTACATATCAAGATGAGAAAAGTAGTTGGCATATACTTATATGCAAAAATCCAGAAGCCAATTTAGAGGATTTGTTAGATGTTTAATCAGGGTGGTCTATCGTTAGAACAAGCACCTCCAATCTCTGTGGTGCTCAAATTTTTTGTAACGGCATCTATATTTGGTACTCTTTTGGGCTTATATCTACTTGGAAATACTATGGGTATACTCTCTTTTGATAATCATACTATCTATATTACCACCATTCACATATTAGCCCTAGGTGTTATGGCTTCATTTATGTTTGGTGCACTTTTTCAGATGTTACCAGTTGTTGCAGGAGTTGTTATAAAAGTCCCAAAGAGCAAATCTATGATAGTTCATATAGCTCTAATTATAGGTCTAATACTCCAACTAACAGCATTTGAGACATCCAACTCTATACTCTATATCTCCTCTGCTATAGTGTTGGGTCTTGGAGTGATTCATGCTACGACACTTATGCTAAAAGAGATACTCAAAATCAAAAACTACTCAAACTCATCTTTGGGAATACTTTTTGCTCTTCTGAACTTCACTATAGCTATACTATTTGGTATATATCTCCTTTTGACTATTGGTGGATATATCGATGGAACTTTTTTTATACCAATAAGAGAGGCTCACTACTCATTTGCAATATTTGGATGGGTGACGCTTCTCATCATTAGTATCTCTTTTCAGGTGATAGAGATGTTCTATGTAACACCCAAATTTCCATCACTACTTAGTAAATATTTTCCTGTAGCTATTTTTCTACTACTAATATCAAAGACAACTATACTATTTATGCAACTAGATAGCTCTTATCTAAACATGGCTATAGCTCTCTCTTTTGTTATCTACGCCTCTATAACAATCTATCAACTCTATAAAAGGAGAAGACCAACTAGCGATGCTACTGTTTGGTTTTGGCGTTTGGGTATGGGGTTACTTATCTTTAGTTCACTCATTACTATAACATATAATATAGTTGGATTGGATGAGAGATTCGATGCGTTGAGCTATTTTGCTTTTATAAGCTTTGTCCTATCTATTGTCTTTGCTATGGTATATAAAATAGTCCCATTTTTAGTGTGGTTTCACCTCTCAAACCAAGGCTACATGGAGGCTCCCATGATGTTTGATGTTATCCATCCCAAAAAAGCAAAGATACACTTTTGGATACATCTATTTACATTTATAGCATGGTCTATATCTATACTATATGAACCTGTCTCTATATTGACATCTATATTAGTTATTATATCATTTGGGTGGTTACTCTATCATCTAATCTCTGCTATTAAAAAATATAACTATACACAGAAATACACAAAAAAAATAGAGTGGTAGTGGGTATTTTGGTAGAAATATGAATTTTTCTTGAAAAAATCATATTTCTACATTTTTTTTACACTTTTTTGTTTTATACTTACTTATATATGAAAATATAAGGTTTTCAAAGTCAAAAAAGATTAGACTTAAGTCTTTCAACCAAAAAATGTGTATGTTGTATGGTCACTACTTGCGTTGTATCAAGTAGTGATTTTTTAATAATCATCCTCATCAGGAAACTCTATCAAACTATCACCCTCAATCAACTTCAAAGTAGCTAACTCCTCTTCGATACTCTCATCTATATCTATATTATTCTCCTCTATCTCATCACTATGCTCTCTATTTCGATTGATAACACCCACACTAACTATCCGTGTAGTTATAGCACTATTACCTCTACTATCTTTTGCCATATAAAACAGAGTATATGTTCCTACTCTATTACTATCTACCTCTTCTGATATATCAACTTCTACAGAGCCATCCACATTATCAATAGCAGTTGCCCCCTGCTCTATATACCTCTCTCCTAGTTTAATAGATAGAGCAGAGTAGCCATTTAGTTTTATAGTTGGAGGCTCATTATCAGTTATATTCAATCTACTCTTTTTAGTTGAACTGATTTTGGGTATCTCGATATTGCAACTCTCAATCTGCTTAGGCACAAAACCTCTCTTCTCTATATCCACTATAGCTACATCATCAATCAACATACTACCACGAACAAAAAACGAATCAACAGCTACAATCTGATTGGAAGGTTCATACCTCTTCAAATCCAAATCTAAATCCCTAGAAAAATTATGCCACTCCCCATCCACAGAGCTACTCCCCAAACCATAATAACCTCTCCCATTTCCATCACCAGAGGTGTAGATAATATATCTATGTCCTCTCTGCGTCTGAATACTAACAAGTATCACAAAATGGCTATCTGCACTCATTCTCCATCTTAGACTCTTTCCTTTTGTCTTACACCATGCAGTAGAGTTCCTCTCCATAACCAACATATATCCACTTTGACTATCTTCACTCTCCAATGAAATCACTCGACTATCTATCTCTTCATCATAAATATTCTCAATAGATGCTGTTGCTGTACCGTTATATATTATCCATCTCTTAGTCCTATTGTCCTCTGCATCTTCATAGACAGTAGCTTGTAACACAATCGAGAGTAGTAAAAATACTATAATTATAAATCTATTCATAAGATAGATTATACAATAATTAATATTTTAAAACAGTTAAAAACTTTTTTACTTTTAATCTAATATTAATTTTTTTTATTAAAATCACCCCTGCTCCCTCATTAAACTTCCCGAGCATCACCTGCTCATCATTTTTGCCATATTGGTTTGTATTTTCTTCTACGCCTTGAACTTGATTGCCATATATCTTCCTCTAATTTACAATGTTTTGAGAAGTAGTATTTGATAGATTTTATTATCTTAGATTCCTATCTATTTTGATTGTGGAATTTTATCTAAAAGAGTCTCGAATCTTTATCTCAATAGTAACAAAAAATAATGATATTAAGAAAATAAAACTATTAATTATCCCATGATTTAATCTTTTTATAATAAAAAAACAGTATAATTTCACATATTTTAACACAAAATAGTTTTTTTTATGATAAAACTTTTAAATCTCTCATCAATCAAAAATAGAATTATAAATATTGCTCATAAACGACAAATAAATATATCATTTATCCATCCTGAATATACAAGCCAAACTTGTAATAGTTGTGGTTTTATTAGTCGAAAAAATA
>CAZSHP010000005.1:0-52196 GCA_964606545.1 uncultured Sulfurovum sp.
CTTTTGTTGTTTTTGCCTATCTGTTCCACCTCAGAGAGGATGGAACAAGAGCGTGGTTTGAGGTGGGATGAGTAAAAACTTTAACATCAAAAGGTTATTTTAATTCTCTATGACCCGATATAAAGGGGATTGAAAAAGATAATATCTGTTTGAGAATCTAGTTTAGGTTAAACAAACCTCATTTATGATAGAATGCCACTTCCAAAATTCTTGCTCATTTTTTTGGATAGTCACTTGACTATGACAGATGGGCTATTAAACCAAAAGGAACACAATGAACAACTACGAAACACTGTATGTACTTAAACCTACACTAACAGATGAAGAGATGACAGCAAATATTGCAAAGATTGAAAATATTCTTGTAAAAGAGGGTGCTGAGATTCTTGCTACTGATAAGATGGGTATGAGAAAACTTGCTTATCCTGTTGAGAAAAACGAGAGAGGTGTATATACTATAGTGTATTTCAAAGCACCAGGTACTATTGTTAGTGAACTTGAGAGAAATTTGAAGTTCAATGAAGAGGTTATTAAGTATCTGACTGTTAGATATACTAAAGTTAGAGAGGTTAAACAGTTTGAGAAGCTTGTAGCAGCGGCTAAAAGCAAAGAGGCACCAGTAGCAGAGACAACAGAAGCGTAATAACTTAGGAGAAACCCCATGTATAACAAAGTAGTATTGGTAGGAAACCTTACAAGAGATGTTGAGATTAGATACTCACAAAGTGGTTCAGCTATAGGTAATGTTGGGATAGCAACAAGCCGAAAGTTCAAGACTCAAACAGGTGAGCAGAAAGAGGAAGTTCTCTTTATCGATTTGACATTTTTTGGGCGTACAGCAGAGATAGCCAATCAATACCTTCGCAAGGGGAGCAAAGTTTTAGTAGATGGACGGCTTGTATTTCAGCAGTGGACAGCTCAAGATGGCACAAAGAGAAGCAAACATGCAGTAACTGTAGAGAGCTTACAGATGTTAGATACCAAAGCAGATAGTCAAGCTTTGGCACAGGGTCAAAGAACTAACGGATATGCAGAGCAACAGGCTCAAAATAGTTACGGTAGTCAGCAATCAAATCAAAACTCTTATAGTGGAGGTGGATATAATGCACCTCAACAGCAGAGTTATGGTCAGCCTCAACAACAGCAAGGTGGGTATGGTCAACAACCACAACCACAGCAAGGTTATGGTCAGCAACAGGCTTCACAGAGACCACCATCACCAGCACCACAGCAACCTATACAACAACCGTCTGTTCCAGTAATTGACATCGATGAAGATGAGATACCATTTTAGGAGACAAATATGGCAGAGAGAAGAAAATTTAAAAAGAGATATTGTAAATATTGTGAATCAAAAGTTGATTTTATCGACTATAAAGATTTGAGTCTATTGAGAATCAGTCTAAGTGAGAGATTTAAAATCATGCCAAGAAGATTGACAGGAAACTGTAAAAGACACCAAGAGTTAGTAACTGTAGCTATCAAGAGAGCTAGACAGACTGCTTTGATTCCATATATTGTTGATAGAAAAAATGTAGTAGAAAATCCATTTGAACTTATCAAATAGTTACTCTTAAAAATCTTACATGGGCAGAGATGCCCACTCATAAATCCACAATTAACAAAAATTTAAATATAATCTCTTAGAAAAGTAGGGAGTTGCTATGTCTATTCGTATAAATATTGAGAATATATTAAAGAGTCCAGAGGTTGTTTTTTGGGAGATAATCAAAACATTAACAGAGAGAAATATATTAGATTGCAAGAGAGAGCTTAAACAGAATAATACAGATATTGATTCTGTACTATATGATGCTATCACTCTCGTGCTTAATGATTTAAATAGTGAAGTGGGATATATTGATAGGCTTCTATATCAGATATTTAAATTTGAAATCAAAAAAAATGTGAGAAGAGAACAGTTGATTATTTTGGGTAGTCAACTAAAAGCTCAATGCTCTGTTTTGAAAAAAGATATATATAGAGTAGAGTCTCTAATAGGAGGATTCAACTCTACACTGAAAAATTTAAAACGCCTACAGAAGGCATTTTTAGATAGAAATGTGTTTATATTTGACCAAAATATATTGGAGAAGAGCAACTTATATATTAATCAGTTGGATGTAAAGATATTGAAAATTGAGGGGTATCAGAACTCTTTGAGAGATAAGCTAGGTATCCTTAGGACAAACAATAGAATGCTTACTCGGCTTTTGAGGAGAATTCCTCGTTATTATGAGTTGAAAGAGGAGATGTATCTACAACTACCTGCTTAAAAAGAACAATAAAAAACCTCTATAGTTAATATTTTGATATATTTTTTTCATATATATCACTATTTTTCTAAAAAATGCAATATATTAATCTCTTTGAATTGGATTATCAATTAAATATATTATAATTATTAATACTAATGATAGTTATCTGAATTTATAAAAGGGGAAGCCATGAGACAGACATTTGGAAATATGTTGTTGCAATTTGCAAACAGTGTTGATATTTTAGAAGAAGAGAACTTCAAAAAGATTCAGCGATATATTGAGGATTATCTATCAGCTGTATTGCATATACGATTTGTACGATTGATGTTGATTCGAGAGACAGTTGGTGGAGAGGTTATGTTGATAAAATATAGCCTTAATACCAATGTAGAGGATATTTTGATGCTTAAAAATGGTGATGAGTATAATGGTCAGATGCCTTATGCTTTTGCTAAAAATAAACGACTATGGATAACACCTGTAGATAAAGAAGATACTCTAAATACCTGTGCTGAGTATATAGACCATTGGCAGAATCAGAAAAATTTTCCTCCATACAAGACAATTAATCCCAATGTTGAAATCAAAACCTCTGTGATTATTCCTATTCGTAGAGATAACAAGATGGATAATAATAATCATATCTTAGGAGTAGTAAATTTTGAATCTGAGAAGTATCTCAAACCCAATAAACAGGCTCAGGAGGAGTTGAAAAAAATCTCTTTTACTCTAGGAAAACTCTTTCAACTCTATGAGGGGAGAAGATTTCAAAAGAGCAATACCTCATCAGTAATCAATGATTTTGAGAATGATTTGAGAGATTTTAAAGATGAGCATATAGGTTATTTTTTTGATAGAAGACCACAGATATTTTTTGCTTTTTCTAGTAGAGCCGATAGAGGTGTAATTGGAGAGGTAAAAGAGGTTATTGGAACAGACTTCAAAGAGAAATTGGAGTTGGTACATTGGGATAATCATGAAAATGTAGGCTCTATCACTCCACAGCTTTTAGAGAATATGAACAAAGCTGATTATCTTATCTGTTATCTATCTGAAAAAGAGAGAGAAGAGATGGAGTATAGAGATAACCCAAATGTACTTATTGAGTTGGGATTTTTTATTGGAAAACATATGCGTTTTAACCATTTTAAAAATATTTTGATTTTGAGAGAGGGTAGGTCTGAGACTAATATTCCTTTTGATATTCAGGATATTTTTACTCTATATATTCCTAGATTAGGAGATGAACAGAGTCTAAATAGTGATAGATTTGTCTCTGATTTGAGTGAAAAGATTCGAGGTCTCTTGACCAATGAGGTTTTATCCTGATAGATTGTTGATTTATCAAATCCAAAAAGTCCAATTCCACTTCGTTATAATTTTGTGAGAAAAGCAGATAAGGAGAAGTGGATGAAGAGAGTTCAAAAATTTGGCAAAAGAAAGATTAATATACCTGATAATGATGAGGTTTAGAGTTTTAATCTATAGATAATTTTATTATAAAATATTATAAAAATCCAAAAAGTCCAATTTCCTTCTGTCATAATATAAATATCCCAATAGAAGGAGTTGATTATGAATGAGGTGTAATATTTCAATGAAAAATTATGTACAATAGATAAATAGAAAATATAAAAGGCATAACAGATGATAGATGAAAATGAGGCTTGGATTGAGGATAATTTTACTCTAAAGGATAGTGAAAAATTTAAAATTATGAAAAGAGTTTATAATGATTTATTTATAAATGAAGACTATTTTGCAAAAAAAATAGGTGTAGGTCGCTCAACTATCTTCTCTTGGGGTCAAAAAGATAGAGCCTCATTTCATACAAAATCAAAAACAAAACTATGCAAGGGGTTTAAACTGCTCGATAGAGTGTGGAGTGATAAGTTTGCTACTGAATATGAGTTTGAAGAGAGTCTATCGGAGTATGAAAAGATAGAATCTATAAAATCAAAAAGAGATAGAACAAAACATATTTTGGTCAAACTAAATAATATAGATATAAAAGGTGTAAAGTTGAATAATTTATCAAAGGATGAGGTGGATAGACTAATGGATAGCAGATTAGAGAATAAGAGTGCTATTTTTATGTTTGAGTTTGCTCAAAAATTAAAGAGTGAGAAGAGAATCAATGAAGCTTTGGAGGTATTGGCTTGGATTGATAAGAGAGAGAGTACATTTAAATATACACATGAGAATAGATTGAGACATTTTAGAGCAATCCTATTGTCGCATGATAGTATCCAAGATTGGGATGGTGCGATTCATATATTGCGTTCGCTCTATCATAGTAGCCATTATCATCTACAAGAGCCTGAGGTTTTGACTCTTTTGGCCTCCAACTATAAACGCAAAGCACTATCAAAAGATAGTATAGATATGGAGTTGATAACTAGTGCTTTGTGTCTATATGAGGATGCTTATGAGTTAAAAGCTGATAATGAAAAATATTATGATGCTGTTAATTTGGCTTATCTCTATAATATTGTAGATGCTATAGAGATAGAGTATGCTGATAAACAGGAGATAGATACTCTATATAAGGAGCTTTTGAGAATATGGAGAATAGATAAAAGCAACTGGTGGGAGGTCTGTAGTGATGCAGAGATATTGATGTTGTTGGGCAAGGTTAATTTGGCTATTTTAAAGATTAGTGATTTTTTGGAGAACTATAGTGTTAAACCTTTTGAGATAGATACTACGATTAGGCAGATTAAGTTCTATATCTATTTGACTAGAGATAAAAATGCAGAACTTTTTTTGGATTATTTGGAGGAGAGTTTGAGATATATTGGTGAGTAGTTTAGACCTACTTACCTTTTATCTCTCTATGTACAATAGTTGTTAAACCGAGAAGTTTCCAACCTTGAAAACCACTTCTATAGTAGAAAAGTTTATCTTTGGGATAGTTGTATTTTAGTATACCTTCGATAAAGTGTTTGCTCTGTTCACACCATATACCGTTGCAGAAGATTGCTAACTCTTTTGCTTTTGAGAAATCCCAAGTTCCATCTTTTTTTACTTCCATTCCCAAAAGTTTAAATATCTTCTCTGCTTTTGCTTTTGAAGCATTTTGTATAACAGGGTAGGGGATATTGATAGCTGAGGGTATAGTCTCTAGCTCAAACCAACTCTTTAGTCTCGTATCAACTACGATACCTTTGTTGGTTGATACTCTATTTTGTATAAAATCTAGTAGTTCAATCTCTTCAATATTTTTGATGCCTTTGCTTATGACTGTGGGTTGTATACAAAATGGAGGACAGGCTCTTGATGTTTTTGTATAGTCATCTGTGAGACGATTATCACTATCTTGTATTCTCTGTATTTTAATACTTTTACCCGAATCAGTTGTCATAACAAAAGGTAAATCATCTGTAATTTTTACTGAGATATATTCATCTTTTTTGTTTTGGGAGAGTAGAAGAGTTGCAAATATTGGGAGTATTAGTAGTTTTGTCATCTGTTTACTTTTTGCTATATTTTAACATCTTATATTAAAATATAGCTTATCAAAATAGAACTTATAAAACTTTAATAATTCCTATTTTTTTATCTCTTTATGGACTATGGTTGTTAGACCAAGAAGTTTCCAACCTTGAAAACCACTTCTATAATAGAAGAGTTTATTTTTTGGATAGTTGTGTTTTAGTAGACCCTCTATAAAATATTTTGACTGTTCACACCATACACCATTATCAAATATAGCTAACTCTTTTGCATCTGAGAAATCCCAAGTTCCATCTTTTTTTACCTTCATTCCTAATATTTTAAATATCTTTTTGGCTTTCTCTTTTGAGGCGTTTTGTATAACGGTATATGGGATGTTGACAGCAGATGGGATGGTCTCTAATTCAAACCAACTTTTTAGTCTTGTATCTACGACAATTCCCTTGTTATTGGTTACTTTATCTTTGGTAAAATTTAGTAACTCTACCTCCTCGATATTTTTTATATCTTTGTCGTGTGTTGTAGGTTGTATACAAAAAGGTGGACATGCTCTTGATGTTTTTGTATAGTCATCAGTTAGACGATTGTCTGTATCTTGGATTCTCTGTATCTTGATACTTTGACCAGAGTTAGTTGTCATGACAAAAGGCATATCATTAGTAATTTTTACTGGGATATATTCCTTTTTGGGATTTTGAGCTAATAGTAATGCAGTAAAGAGTGGGAGTGTAATTATTATTTTCATTATTTTTCCTTTTTGAGTAGTGAGTTTTGTCTACAGATAATGACCCCCTTATCTGTAGAGTTTGGTATTAGGTGTTAAGGAATTCTAAGTCTCTGACCGATATAGACCTTGTCTTCTCGTCTAACAACATCAGGATTAGCTTCAAATATTTTTTTGTAATCCATGACATTTCCATAGAATCTCTTTGCAATTTTACCTAGAGTATCACCTTTTTTAACGATATAGTATCTCATCTCTTTCTGTCTAGTCTCTACCTCCTTGGCGATAGATTCTGTATATACATTGCTATTAGTAGGTTTTAAATCATCTTCGGACTCTACAACAGTAGAGAGTTCATCAGAGAGTTGGCTTAGTGCATCATTAATATTAGCTTTATCTTTTTGTAGTACAACTTTGTTATATATATCAATATCTTTGCTCAGCGTAGGTTTTTTCTTCTCATCGCTTTCTGATATGGATGATAGAGAATCTACATCTGTACTTGTTAGAGACTCCATAAGTTGACTATCTTGTGCCTCCTCTTCTGGGTTGCTTGTTAGTTTTGGAGTAGAAGTAGTGGTATTTAATTCTATGTTATTGTTTTTATTTATTTTTTTCATAACTATTTTAATTATATTAGCAACATCTTGGGGAGTCATCTTCTTTTGACTACTTATACTTTGTATCTGTTTAACTATATCATCCTCTTGTTCTGATAGTGTAGATGTAGATGTTACTTCTTTGTCTTTCTCTTCATACTCTAATTTTTTTGGTTCCTCTGAGTTAGATATAATCTCATTTTTATCTATAGTCGCTTCCTCTAAAGTAGAAGAGTTCATGCTTTTCCAACCAAAATAGCCAACAGCAAGAATAAGAGTTAGAAGTAGAAAGATAACGGTCATTTTTTTACCTCTACCCTCTTCACCCCTTCCTCTTGAAATCTCTGCTCCACGCGTCTCTTGAGCATAATAGTCATTATACTCATCCTGATTGTATTGGTCTTTATCTAACATTTTTTCTCCTTTCTGTTAAAATAAACGCTATTATCCTTGAGGTTTTATAGTTGTTAAACCTAAAATCTGCCAATATTGTATTCCTCCTCTGTAGTATTTTATTTTTGATTTTGGGTATCCTAGGTGAACTAGATTTTTCATTTCACGAACTCCCTGTTGACACCATGGTCCATTATCAAAAATAAGAACTGTTTGTACTTTTGAGAAGTCCCATTTTCCAGATTTATTTGTAGCTCCAAATAGCTCAAATATCTGTGCTATAAAAGGGTTATTCCCTTTTGTGGATAGTATGGAAAAAGGTATGTTAATAGCTCCTGGAATAGTTCCTACTTTATGCCATTTTGGCATTCTAGCATCAACTAAAATTCCTTTGTTCTCACTAAGTTCTTTTGATATAAAATCAATAACATCCAGCTCTGTAACGGTCTCTATACCTTCAATAGGTTGAAAAGGTTGTATACTAAAAGGGGGAGCGGGTCTTGACGTTTTTGTATATGAATTTTTTAGTTTGTTGCTTGTATCTTGAATCCTTTCAATTCTAACTGCCTCACCATTAATATCGACATTAACGAATGGAAGTCCCTCTTTTATATTTACCTCTACACCACTCAATGTTGATATGAGAAGAGATAATGATAAAAGTTTACCTACTAACGAAAATCTATGTGTCTTCATGACCGCCCCTTGTTTTTAAATTTATACGAAAATCTATTTGCCCAATAAATAACTATTATCGTTAAGTTCTATTTTATCTGAATTTTTCTTAGTTAATTATGAACTTATTACTATTTCTTTAAATTATACCTGATATTATTATATCATTTATATTTTATGGAGATGTTAATGAATTGGGAAAAAAGAGTTAGTTTAAGTGTGCTACTTGTACTATTATTATTTTTGATAAATTCTTGTAAAGGGCAGAGTTTTGAAAAGGGTGATATACGAATATTGAGAGATGCTAATAGGAGTTCTAAAATAAAGGAGTCAATTAGTAGTGATTTTGAGTCTATGAAAAAAGAGTCTGTAGTAGATAAAAATAGCTCTATAGAGTTTAAATTAATCAAAGAGAAGGAGATTGTTTTAGCAAAACTAGAGAGTCAAGAGAAGATGGCTATGGCTAAGCTAGAGACTCAAAAGAGTCTCTCAAAAGAGCAGAAAGAGTTAGCTTTGGCTAAGATTCAGATTCAAAAAGATATATCTAAAAATGATGAGGAGATAGCTTTAGCTAGGTTAAAAAATGAGAAGGAGTTAGCAGATAAAAATATAGCTTTTTATAAGATGATTGCTATGATGGTTATGGGAGTGGTTGTATTAGCTCTTTTGATGGTCTATTTGATAAATAGTAGAAAGAGAAAAAATGAGTTAAAGATACATCAAGATGAGCTTCGTCACAAAGAGTATATGGAGTCTACTAGACAGCAGAATGAACATATTGGTAAGATGTTAGATGTTATCCTTGATGAGAATGCAGACAAGAGTGTAAAAAAGGAGATTGTAAGATTATTAAAAGACCAAGGAAAAAAGGGAAATTTAATAGAGCATAAGAGATAGTGAATATATATTATTCACTATTTTTTAAACCACCCTTTGACTCTTTTGAATGCCTCTTCAAAACTATTACTGTGTGGTCTACTCTCTACCCCAAAACTCTCCTGAAGTTTGATTAGTAACTCTTTTTGCTCATCTTTTAACTTATTTGGATAGATGACTTTTACCTGTGCTACAAATTTGCCTCTTTGTCCTGTATGTACATCTGCTACACCTTCATTATGAAAAATAAACTGCTCTCTATCTTTTGTTCCTACCTTTAGAGTGAGTTTTAGTTTTCCATCAAGAGATGGTATCTCTATAGTCTCCCCTAAGACAGCCTGAGTGAAGAATACAGGGACTTCGGTGTATATATTGGAACCTTCTCGTATAAAATGTTCATCTTCTCGTACATTAAATGTTAAGTATAGGTCACCTCTTTTACCACTTTTTCCTTGATTTCCATACCCTTGTGCTCTTAGACGGTTTCCTGAATCAACACCTGCAGGGATATTGATAGTGATGGTATCTGGCTCTTCATGGTATCCTCTACCTGAACATGACCTACATGAGCTTGTTGCTTTTCTCCCTTCACCTTTACACTTTGGACAGGTTTGTGCAAATGACATAAAGCCCTGTTTCATAACTACTTGACCTTGACCATTACAGTAGTCACATGTATCTAGTTTTCCACTCTCTGCACCTGTGCCTCTACAGTCTTTACATGGGACTTTGTATTTTATATCTATCTTCTTCTCTACTCCAAAGATAGCTTCATTAAACTCTAGTGGATACTCTACTTCAAAGTCTAAGTTATATTTTTGGTCAGGTTGTCGTCGTCTATGACCACCTCCAAATCCACCAAAGCCACCCCCTCCAGCTCCACCAAACATAGAGTTGAAGATGTCCATAATATCATCCATGTTTTGGTGACCACCAAAGCCACCTCCACCCTGTCTCTCTAATCCTGCTTTTCCATATTGGTCATAGATAGCTCGTTTTTTATCATCACTTAGTACCTGATAAGCCTCATTGATTACTTTGAACTTCTCTTCAGCCTCTGCATCACCTTGATTTCTATCAGGATGATACTTCATTGCAAGTTTTCGATAAGATTTTTTTAGTTCTGCCCCCGAACAGTCTCGGCTAACCTCCAAAGCTTCATAGTAGCAAAGTTCACTCATATATTATCTCCAAATATTTAAATTGGCGAATTCTATCATATTTTTAATATAATTTTGGATAATTTAAAATTAAGGAGAGCTAAATTCTATTCTAAAAATGGCTCCAATATTACTATTTTTTACGCTAAGTTTTCCATTCATATGCTCTTCAATAATCATTTTAGATATATATAGCCCTAGTCCTGTACCATTTTTTTTCAATTTGGTTGAGAAGTATGGGTCAAATATATTGTCGATTATCTCATTATCTATTCCACCTGCGTTATCTTGAATTGTTATTACGATTTTTTCACTCTCTTTATATAGAGAGATGTGAATATGTTTGTCTCTATTTATATTATTGGATATTAGTGCATCTTTGGCATTATTTATAATATTTATAATAACTTGTCCTATCTCATTTGGGTAGCCAGTTAGTCTAATTTTATCTCTATATGTATGGTTGATTTTTATATCATCATATAGCATAATTGGTTGAAGTAGTCTAGTTGCACTCTCTATTGTCTCTTTTAAGTCAAACTCTATTTTCTCTTTTTGTGGTTTAAAAAAATTTCTAAAATCATCAATCGTACGAGACATATAAGCTGTTGTGGTCTCTATTTTTTTGAACTCTTTTTCCAATAGATATTCGTTATTACTATTTTGTCTCGATAATTTCATATTCATAAGTATTACCAACCCATTTAAAATATTGAGTGGTTGTCTCCATTGGTGGGCTATCATATTAATCGCCTCTCCCATTTGAGCTAAGCGAGACTGTTGAGATAACATTATTGCCTGTTTTCTATTTTTCTCTATCTCCTCTTTGATTAAGGACTCTAACTCTATCTCTTTGCTCCTTTTTTTAAATAGTATTATAACAATAAGGATGAAAAGTATTTGAGAGAGTATGTAGAAGTTTAGATTAATAACATTATTTATTGCTTTATCTTGTATAAATATACCCATACCAATACATATTTGAGTTATGGCGAGGATACTTATCCAATAGCATTTATTTTTATAAAAGATTAGTTTTCCCAAATTAGATACTTTCTATAATTTTTTAGTTGGTATTTTACAGTAAAAGTGTGATTTTTTTACTTACCATTCGTATCTTATTTTATGGTACTTGCATAATCTATCTTATAGAGTCATTTTGTAAAGGTTTAAGCTCTGACTAAGCTTTTTTCTAAAAGAAAAGGTTTAATATCAAGTGAAATTTCAGCAAATTTTTTTATAAGTATATCTAAATTACTATTGTTGTCTACCCATCTGTAGATATTTGTCTGGGCATACTCTTTTTCTGAAGAGGTAAAGCCTCTATATGATTGTATCGCATTTATAAGTTTCTCTATAAAATTCATTTTTTCTGTGTGGCTCATATTAACATTCCTTTAATTTTTTTTACTATAACTAAAATTAGCTTAAACTTAAGCCTATAAATTAAAATTATTTTCTTTAATTAAATAAAGAAAAACAGAATAAAGTAGAGTTAGATTTTTGATTAGATATAATGCCAAAAAAGATAAAAAAGGAATAGAAATGTCAAAAGAAGAAGAGCCTAAACTAAAAAAAATAGTAGTAGCAGCAGATGGATTGAGTTTGGGTATATCTATAGTTGTAGCTATAGTAATAGGTGTTGGATTGGGGATATTTCTGAAAAATCTTTTTGGCTATCCTTGGTTATTATGGTTGGGTGTTTTTTGGGGAGTGGCTGCTGCTATACTAAATGTATATAAAGCTTATGAGAGACAAAAAAACTCACTAGATGAACTTGCTAATGACCCTCGCTATAGATATAAAAAGTATGATGATAGTGATGAGGATGATAGATACTAATGAGAAAAGTTATTAATGCACTATTAATTGTAGATATTGGGATTATAATTTTCTGCTTTTTAAGTGGAGAGAGAGTATGGCTTATAAACTCTCAGATAGGTTTTATAACCTCATCTCTAGTGATGTTCGCATCTATAATCTCCTATAGAAATATGGTACAACACAGAGTAGATGCAGGGTTTGTAATAGGAGAAGATAACAGAGATACAATAGAGAAGATAGAAGACCCATATGATTTATACAATGAAGAGGGTAGGTCGGGTTGCCCTCAACCCGACGATAACGAAAAAAAATCGATGCAGGAGATAGTACAAGAGGAAAAAGAGAATCTAAAGAGAAATCGTCGCTCTATATGGCAGGTGACAAAAGATAGCAAGGCAGCACTCTCTTTTTATCGTCTAGGAGCTTATGGTATGTTGATTTTAGGTTTTTTTTATCTCAATAATAACAAGATTTTAGAGATAAGCCCATATCTTTTTACTCTACTATTACCTCCTGTTATAATTGTTACGATATTGATGAGTAAAAAGTAAAAAAAATCAAACCTTGATTGACATAGACTAAGAGTTTTTGATATAATCACATTAAATCAAATACAAGGGTATAGGGAACTATAATGGCAAAAAGTTTATATGAAACACTAGGAGTAGGAGATAGAGCGTCTGCTGATGAGATAAAAAAGGCATATAGAAAATTGGCAAGAAAATATCATCCTGATGTAAATAAGGATGAGTCTGCTATTGAGAAGTTCAAAGAGATAAATGCTGCATATGAGGTACTATCAGACAAAAAGAAAAAAGATGAGTATGATATGTATGGTGACCAAATGTTTGGTGGTAAGAACTTCCATGATTTTGCTCAGCAACAGGGAAATGTAGATTTAGATGATTTACTACGAAGTATCTTTGGTGGTGGAAGCTCTTCTACTTCTTCTCCATTTGGGTCACATGCTAGAGGTGGTGGAAGAAGTGGAGGTGCAAGTAGTGGATTTGGAGGATTTGGTGGCTCTGCTTTTGGAGGTGGTGGACACCAGAAGTCTCATGATATTGACAATAAAATATCTATAACAATACCTTTTTATGTCTCTGTCAAAGGTGGAAAACATAATATTTCAACAGATAGTGATAATTTTGATATTAAGATACCAGCAGGAATTAAAAGTGGTGAGACTCTAAGAGTTAGAGGTAAAGGAAATATGGTAGGTAATCATAGGGGAGACCTACTAATTAAAGTGGAGGTCTCAGATTCCGATGAGTATGAGAGAAAAGGTGATGACCTATATTTAACTATAGATGTGCCACTTAGAGATGCACTTTTTGGTGGAAAGGTTACAATAAAAACACTTATTCATGATGCAATTACACTAAAAGTACCTAAAAATACAAAGAATGGGCAGAAGTTTAGAGTAAAAGGTAGAGGTGTTCCTAATAGAAAAACAAAGCTTTCGGGAAATCTATACTTAATTGCTAATATAGTTCTGCCTAAAGTAGAAGAGCTCGATGATAAAGTAATAGAGATTTTAAAAGAGCATCTTCCAAGTAGTGAGTCTTCTAATGCATAGTTATGATGAACCAGTATATCTTATCTCTGTTGTTGCTTCTATTTTGGATATTCATCCTCAGACCCTTAGGCAGTATGAGAAGGAGGGGCTAATTGAGCCCTCTCGTACACAGGGGAGGATGAGACTCTACTCACAACGAGATATTGACAAGATAAAATTAGTACTTCAATTGACTAGAAAGATGGGTATAAATCTCGCTGGTGTCGATGTTATTCTAAAGTTAAAAAAACAGATGGATGAAATGAGCGAAGAGATTGAAGCTCTGCGTGAGGAGTTAAGTAAGGTAAATCGTAACGGATTAGTCCCCAAACACAAATCTGTTGTGACTACTAGTAGTTACGATATTATAATTTTCGAGGAGTAGGGGGAGGTAACTATTTTGTTACCACAAGCATTATTGCTCCTCTTCTATTTATATATATTCTTTTAGTTTTTCCTTTGTATTTTTTGAAAGCGATAGTCGCATCATTGATTGTCTCTATACCGAGATTTTCTATCTGTATAATAATATCACCAGCAGAGAATCCATCTATATAGGCTTGTGAGTTTAAATCAACTTTTTCTACAACAACCCCTTTTACAGTAGAGGGAATACCAAATTTTTCTCTATTTGCATCATTTAATCTGTTGATATATAGCCCTTCAAAATTCTTGTCTATAGAGCTTAAGGCTAACTCTTCACCTGCGATGTTACCAAGTTTTATCTCTTTTTTTATCTCTCTACCATCTCTCTCTATTGATAGGGTTATTATCTCATGAGGGCGAAATGAGGTGACTATCTGTTGTAAATCATGTGGATTTTTTACCTCTTTTCCATTGATAGAGTATACTAAATCACCTCTTTTTAGTTCTGCTCTATAGGCAGGAGAGTCTTGTTGTACATCTGTTATGATTGCACCTATTTGGTGATTATAGAGGCTCTTTAACTCTTTTGTAACTTTTGAGATATTGACCCCCATAAAACCTCTCT
This sequence comes from uncultured Sulfurovum sp., assembly GCA_964606545.1. Lineage (GTDB taxonomy): Bacteria > Campylobacterota > Campylobacteria > Campylobacterales > Sulfurovaceae > UBA1140. Next base: position 14,518 of record CAZSHP010000005.1, read on the forward strand.
CTACTTTACCATCAAGTACAAGTTTACTTACAATATTCTTAACCATATTTATAGGGATAGAGAAACCTATACCATTATTTCCTCCACTTTGAGATAGGATAGCTGAGTTGATACCTATTAAAGCTCCACGAGAATCAATTAAAGCTCCACCCGAGTTTCCAGGATTTATTGAGGCATCAGTTTGGATAAAATTCTCATATTGATTGATTCCTACACCATATTTGTTTAGTGCAGAGACTATTCCTTGTGTTACAGTTTGACCTACTCCAAATGGATTACCTATAGCAAAGACTACATCTCCAAGTTGTACATCCTCTATACTACTAAATATAATAGGTTTTAGCCCTTTTGCCTCTATTTTTATAACGGCTAGGTCACTTCCTTTGTCTCTACCTATTACTTTTGCTAAAAACTCTCTATCTCTATGATTTATAGTTACAGATATTTCATCTGCTCCCTCAATCACATGGTTGTTGGTTATTATATATCCATCTTTTGAGACAATAACACCTGAACCTAGGGAGTTTTCACTCTTTTGGGGTGGAAGTTGACCTCCAAAAAACTCTTTGAAAAATTGGCGATTCAAATTTCCCTGATAATTGATAGTTCTAGTTGATATATTCACAACAGCATCTATTGAGTCTTTTAATATATGATTAAAAGATAAAATTTCATTTTTACCACTAGGTAGTCTATGTGAGGGGTTTGTAGGAGCATTTTCAAATGTAATAGTAGTTGAAAAAAGTAGAGAGTTTAGAAGTGTTGTGACCAGCAAGATTTTTTTAGTCATTCTTTTCCTTTAGAATTTAGTATTAGAAAGATGGGAGAAGAAATTTAAGTGATAAAGGAGTAGGAGGGGGGAGTTTATTATCAAAAGTATTAATAATTTCTATCTCAAAAACAGAGGAGAAAAAGGAGTTGAATTCTCTCTATTTATCTTTCTTGATTGATATTATACTCTATTATCGTAAACCGACAAACAATCAAATATTAACAGTTAGTTAATATGATAGAGTTTAAGTGCTTTCTCTAAGTCATCTGGAGTATCAATTCCAAAACTTTGGGTCTCTACCTCTACCATTGCTACCTCATAACCGTGATACAAAGCCCTTAACTGCTCTAGCTTCTCTATATCCTCTAATGGAGATACCTTTAGTTCACAAAATTTTCTTAATGATTTTTTTGTAAATCCATAAATCCCTATATGCCCTTTGTATTTATTGAAATGGTGGTCTCTAGGATAGGGAATTTTGGCACGAGAGAAATAGAGTGCCTCTCCACTACTATCTGTTGCGACTTTAACAATATTGGGGTCATCTGCTTCAGGGTTACTTATTAGTTTATAGCAGGAGTTCATCATTATAGAGTTATTTGAGGCATTGGTTTTTGTTAAATTGAAAACAGCTTGAACAACCTCCTTTTCTATAAATGGTTCATCTCCTTGAACATTTATAATTATCTCATCCTCATCCAAGTTTAACTTTTGAGAAGCTTCATAGATACGGTCTGTGCCTGATTGATGATTGATAGATGTCATGACTGCTTGGATATTGTACTCCTTTGCTATATCTATAACCTCTTGAGAATCTGTAGCTATAGCTACTCTATCAATAGACTCTACGGCTTTTGCTGTACGAATCACCATAGGCATACCATCTATATCTGCTAGAACTTTATTTGGAAAACGGCTTGAACCGATTCTTGCTGGGATTATTATCATTTTTTGCCTTATATCGTTTTGTTTTGGTTGGCTGAAGCCAACCCTACAGCTTTAAATTTTAGGATGTTAACTCTTTTAGAGACTCTTTGGCTGATTTAATAGCATTCTCTATCATCTCATCAGTCGTAGCTGTAGAGATAAATCCAGTTTCATAAGATGAACAGGCTAGATATATACCCTTTTCAAGCATTTTACCATGAAATTTTCCAAATAGTTCTGAATCATTATCCAACGCATCATCAAAATTTTTGACAGGTTTATCAGAGAAGAAGAATCCAAACATAGAGCCTCTGACATCTGTAACCATTGGAATATTTACAGCATCAGAAGCCTCTTTGAATCCCTCCATTAACCTTTTTGCTCTCTTTTCCAGAATAGAGTAGATTTTTGGATTTGCTTTGAGCTTTTTAATACTAGCAAGACCTGCACTCATGGCGATAGGATTACCTGATAGTGTACCTGCTTGGTATATTGGCCCCTCTGGGGATAGCTGTGACATAATCTCTTTTGATGCACCAAAAGCACCAACAGGCATACCTGCACCAATTACTTTTCCTAGTGTCAAAATATCAGGTCTTACGGTTGTGATACCTTGGGCTCCATAGAGAGAGGCTCTAAATCCACTCATAACCTCATCAAAAATCAATAGGCTTCCATTTTTATCACATAGTTCTCTAAGCTCTATTAAGAACTTCTCATCAGCAGGTACTAGACCCATATTTCCAGCGATTGGTTCGATTACGATAGCAGATATGCCCTCTTTGCTATCTTCAAAACATCTCTTGACACTCTCTATATCATTGTATGTCGCAAGAAGAGTATGTTTAGTTAAATCAGCAGGAACTCCAGGGCTTGATGGGTTACCAAATGTTGCCATTCCTGAACCTGCCTGAACAAGCAGAGAGTCAGCATGACCGTGATAACATCCCGTAAACTTAATAAAATCATCTCTTTTTGTATAACCTCTAGCTAGACGAATAGCAGACATTACAGCTTCCGTCCCAGAGCTAACAAAACGAATTTTGTCGATACTCTCAAACATCTCTACAACCTCTGTTGCTAGTTGGGTCTCTATCTGTGTAGGCGCACCAAAGCTAAGTCCATTTTTAACAGCAGAGATAACAGCCTCCTCTATATCTGAATCAGCATGACCCAAGATAAGTGGTCCCCAACTCTGTACAAAGTCTATATATCTATTTCCATCTATATCAATTAGGTGTCCTCCCTCTCCTTTTGCCATAAAAGGTGGAGTCCCACCAACACTTGAAAATGCTCTAACAGGTGAGTCAACTCCTCCAGGTATAACCTCGTAAGCCTCTCTAAATGCTATTTCGCTTTTGTTGAAATTCATTATTAAATAGGTTCCTTTTTTAAAATTTTTTGATTATACTATCTTTATTGTTTCAAATTTCTTTATAAAGGATAAGATATGCGTATATTGATTGCATTTACTATTACACTTTTGGTATACATTTTATTGATATATTTCTATCTTAATAATTTTAGAGAGATAAAGTTGAATAAAAATGGATTTATAGAGAAGAGTATTATTAAAATAGATATACTTAATTCTCCTCAAAAGAAGAATATAGTTAAAGATAAAATAGTCAAAAAAGAGTTAAAAAGAGAAAAAGTTAAGAAAATAGTAGAAAAAAATATAAAAAAAAGTCACATTTCTAAAAAAAAGTTTGTTAAGAAAAAAATTAAGAAAAGAAAACTACTTTCTAACAAAAAGTTTATTCCTGAGTCTGAAATGCTATATATACCTAATCCTATAATTAAACAAAAAATTGAAATTAAAAATTCAGTATCAGGAGATAACATAGAGCTTGAAGTGGATAAAAGTTACCCTAGCTCTGAAGTAAAAAAACTTTATGGTGAGGAGTTTCACTCATATACCCCTATTCAGAAGAGATTTATAAAACAAAATCTTGATGAAATACAAAAAATTACGCAAGAGACGCTATGGAGAAGGGGGTATCCAGGGGGGATTACTTCTGCTAGAACAGGTCAAGAGGGGACAAATATAGTCTCGTTTTTCCTGCATCCAAATGGAAACATAAGTAATTTGAAACTTAAACATAAGATTGGGTATAGATTATTGGATAATAATACCATTGAAACTATAAAAACAGCATATAAGGATTACCCATATCCTAAAGAGAAGACTAGAATGATTTTTTTTGTAAAATACTCTATATTTGGCTATTAGATTTTTATATATTTAAAATTATTAAATTATGTTTAATATGATTTTCAGTATAATTTTAAATATTAAAAACAAATTATTATTATTGACCTTAATATTGAGAATATTAAAATATATTTTATACTATATACTGTAGAATGTCATTGTATAATTAATAATAGTTTTTAATAAAGTTAGGAGAATGTTTATGACTCGATATATATTATATTTTTTAATTTTAGTATTGATATCTGGATGTAGTAATAAAAAGGATTTTATACTTTTTAACAAGGTTGATTTAGATAACTCAAAAGATAATAGGGTTGAGGACTCATCATTTGATAATGTTCAGTTTGAATATAAGATTGTTCCACATGATAGAGTTTCAGTAATTGTATATCAACATCCTGAATTTAGTAGCTCATCTTTGGAGACAAGAACACAAGATAGAGGTCTCTTGGTCAACTCTAAAGGGGACATTCGATTGCCTTTAGTTAAGTCTATTCATATAGCAGGATTGACTCAGACTCAAGCGTTGAATAAAGTGGAGAGTGCATTTAGAAGATATTTGAAGTCTCCAGATATATATTTGGAGGTTTTGAACAAACGAGCCTATGTTGTGGGGGAGGTGAAGAGTCCTGGAGAGATTGAGTTAATTAATGAAAAAATCAGTTTAATGCAGATTTTAGCTAAGGCGGGTGATTTAACAGACTCTGCAAACAAAAAGGCTATTATGATTTTAAGAAGTTCAAATGGAAAGATTGATGCAGAAACAGTGAATCTAACAGATGTTAACTCTCTAAGAACTGCAAATCTAATGATAAAACCTAATGATATAGTATATGTTCTTCCAAATGATATGAAGTCATTTAATAGTAGTATTAAAGATATTGACCCTATCTTTGGACTTATAGGGCATATTTTATCTCCATTTGTTAGTATGAAATATTTATCAGATTAGGAGATAATCATATGAGTAATTCGAAAGAAAGATATAAAAATGAGGTTGATTTAAGAGAAATTTTAGCAATAATAGGTAGTTATAAATGGTTTGTTCTATTTATAATGTTTCTCTCACTATTTGTTTCTGCAGTTTATCTCTATTTTACTCCATCAGTTTATAGTACACACTCTATTATTGAGGTGAAAAATAATAATAAAAATCGAGCTACAGATGACCTGCTTCAAAATGCGTTTTATTCAACTAATAAAGAGATTGATAAAGAGATTGAGATATTAAAAACTTTTACAGTAAATGATAAAGTTCTTGATAAGATTGATTTGAAGACACAGGTTTTTATTAAAAATAAACATAAGTTTGTTGAGAAGTATGTTGAGAAGTATGGGGTTGATAATCCAATTAGAATATCTGGTATAGAGATACTTGATAGTGCTATTATAGGAGAGAAGATAAAGTTAATACCAAGAGAGAATGGTTACTCTTTAAAAATAGTAGAAAAAACTATAGGTGGTTTTTTGAAAAATAGTGTTATTTTATTGAATTCTGAAAAGATATACTCCTATGGCTCTACAATCAAAACAGACTATTTTCGTCTAAATATTAAAAAGAATAGAGATATAGAGGAGGAGGTCTATTTTACTCTCAACGGGGATAACTTCTCTATTTATGAGAGAATAGTCAATAAAAAACTCACAATAAAACAGTTAAATAAACAGGCTCCACTTATAGTTATAAATTATGAAGACACTATTCCACAAAGAGCGGCTGAGTATGTAAATAGTTTGGTCAATATCTTTTTAGAGAATGGTTTAGAGAGAAAAAATAGACGAAATAGAAAAATATTAGATTTTATTGATGAGCAGTTAGCTCAGACTAAAGAGAAGTTAACTAGCTCTGAAGATAAGTTGAGAGATTTTAAAGTTAGCAATGGGATTGTAAGTAAATCTACTCAAGCAGATACAATGATTAGAAATTTGAGTAAGATAGATTTTAAAATTTCTGAAAATCAGCTAAAAGAGAATTTAGTTAATAGTATATTGAGAGTTATAAAGGATAGTCGAAGTGTAGAGTCTGTTGCCTCAGCACTATCTGAATTGGGTGATGATATAACAGCAGGTTATATAAATTCTTTAGAGAAATTAAAAACAGAAAGAGCTACTCTTGAAGAGGAGTATACTGGAGAGTATCCTAAATTGATTGTAGTTAGAAATCAGATTGAATCTCTTCAAAGAAAGATTATATCTAATATTAAAAATTTGAGAAAATCAATTAGAAACAGATTGAGTGGATTAGAGAAGATAAAAAATAGCTATGAAAAAAACCTCTTAAAGTTACCGAAGGAGGATACTAATCTTATAAAATTGACTCGACAATATGAGGTAAATTCTAAGATGTATGATTATCTTCTACAGAAGAAGGCTGAGAATGATATGATTAAAGTTGCGACAGTATCGGATTATGAGGTTATTGAAAAAGCATACCCTAAAAAACAGTCTGTTAAGCCAAATAGAAAAATGATTATGTTTTCATCTTTGATTGTAGGTTTATTAATTGGTAGTGTTTTGGCTTTTATATTAAATGGTTTACGATATAAAATAAAAACTATAAAAGATATAGAGAGTATTACTTCAATACAGATAAATGGGTTAATACCTTTTTATAAAAAGTGGAGAAATTATAAAATTTGGATTTTTGATAAACCTCAATCTTTTTTTAGTGATAGTTATAGAAAACTAAGAACAGATTTAAATTTTTTATATGAATCAAAGGAGGAATCAAAAACTATTTTAGTGACCTCTCTTGCTGATAGGGAGGGGAAAAGTACTACAGTTGTAAACCTATCAGCGATACTTCAGTTATCAGGGTACAATGTGTTGACAATTGATTTGGATTTGAGAAATCCATCTCTACATCAATATTTTGATATAGATAATGATATAGGGGTGAGTGACTATTTAAGTGGAAAAGAGAATATAAGTGAAATTGTCTTTTCTACTCTCTATCCAAACTTGGATGTAATACCTGCTGGTTCAACTTTAATTAATCCTTCAGAGTTATTACTATCTAGTAGAATGGATATTATGCTTGATAAATTAAAGGAGAGATATGATTATATAATTATAGATTCTGCATCAGTTGGCTCTATGATTGATACACTTAATCTGATGAGATATACAGATACAAACTTGGTTGTTTTCCGAGTAAATAGAGCAAAAAAAGCTTATATAAATCAGTTAGAAAGGATGGTTGATAAATATAATTTAAAAAGTATAGGGATAGTTATTAATGGCATTAAAAGTAAAGATATAAAAAATAAAACAAAGGGGTAATGATGAGTAAAACAATAAATTTAGCTAATTATGGTATTTCAAATTTAGGTATAGAAAAAAGAGCTTTAAAAGAGAAAAATTTAAGGGAGTATAGTAGGGGGGAGTATATACAAAAACGGATTATAGATTATGTTATTGTAGCATCTCTAAGTATAGTGTTGTCTCCAGTGATGTTGTACACTATATATCGAATAAGAAAAGAGTCTTCTGGACCAATATTTTTTAAACAGGCGAGGGTAGGATTGAATGGAAAAACTTTTATATGTTATAAGTTTAGAAGTATGCATGTTAATAGCCATTTTAATCCATATACAGAGGAGAATGATTCTAGGATTTTTCCTTATGGTATGATTATGAGAAAGATGAGAATTGATGAGTTACCACAGATGTTCAATGTTATAAAAGGTGATATGCATATGATTGGGCCTAGAGCAGAGTGGGATATTTTAGTCAATGAGTATCTTGAAGGTATTTCAAATTATCAAGATAGACATTTAGTTAGACCAGGAATTACTGGATTGGCACAGGTTTTGTATCCTTATGGAAGAAATATCTCTGATGCAAAGAAAAAGTTAAAATATGATTTAATATATATAAAAAATTGGTCAGCATGGATTGAATTGAAAGTTATATTTAAGACAGTAATGGTTATTCTGAGAAGAAAAGGTATTTAGTAATAATGAGTCAAATATTGGGATTGATAGGAAGAGAAGAGGAACTTTTTGGGGCAGATATGAAAAATTATGCTCAAAAATTGGAAAATATTATCTCTTCTTCAACATTTTTAGTTATAGGTGGAGCAGGTTCTATTGGACAGGCTGTAACCAAAGAGATATTTAAACGAAAACCTAAAAAGTTGCATGTTGTAGATATTTCTGAGAATAATATGGTTGAGTTAGTGCGTGATATAAGGAGTAGCTTTGGATATATCGATGGTGATTTTCAAACATTTGCTCTGGATGTAGGCTCTTTGGAGTATGATGCTTTTATAAAAAATGATGGGCAGTATGATTATGTTTTAAATCTATCTGCACTTAAACATGTACGGAGTGAAAAAGACCCTTTTACTCTGATGAGAATGATAGATGTCAATATTTTTAATACAGACAAGACACTAAAACAGGCTATTGAAAATGGAACAAAAAAATATTTTTGTGTCTCTACAGATAAGGCGGCTAATCCTGTAAATATGATGGGTGCAAGTAAACGAATTATGGAGATGTTTGTTCATCGAAAGTCAAAAGATATAGATGTCTCTATGGCTAGATTTGCTAATGTCGCTTTTTCTGATGGGTCGCTTCTTCATGGATTTAATCAAAGGATTCAGAAGCAACAGCCTATTGTTGCACCAAATGATATAAAACGATATTTTGTTACTCCTCAAGAGAGTGGAGAACTCTGTTTAATGTCTTGTATCTTTGGAGAGAATAGAGATATTTTTTTTCCAAAATTGAGTGAAAATCTGCATCTAATCTCTTTTGCAGATATTGCAATAAAATATTTGGATAATTTAGGGTATGAACCCTATTTATGTAGAGATGAAGATGAAGCAAGACGATTAGCCAAGAGTTTACCACAAGAGGGTAAATACCCTTGTCTTTTTACCTCTAGTGATACTACAGGAGAGAAGGATTTTGAGGAGTTTTTTACGGATAGTGAGACCTTGGATATGGAACGATTTAGCAACTTGGGTGTGATTAAGAATAGAGCTAATTTTGATGAGTTACTACTAGACTCTTTTGAACAGACTATGAAGGGATTTAAATCTAATCTAGTTTGGAATAAAGAGGAGATAGTTGATGAGTTTTTTAAGATGATACCTAATTTTGGACATAAAGAGACAGGTAAGTATTTAGATGGAAAGATGTAATTATGTATAAGAGCGTTGTTGATACTATTCAATTAAAAGATTTAGTTGTTTATAAGAGTATTATTGATTTTATTCAAGGGATTTATAAAACAAAAGAGTTTCTACCTCTACATGAGCCAAAATTTATTGGAAATGAAAAAAAATATCTAAATGAGGCTATAGACTCTACTTTTGTCTCCTCTGCTGGTCAGTATGTTATCGATTTTGAAGATATGGTGGCAAAATTTGTGGGAAGTAGATATGCAGTTGCTACCTCAAATGGCACATCAGCTCTACATATAGGTCTCAAACTTCTTGGGGTAGATAGAGACTCAGAGGTAATTACTCAACCTTTGACATTTATAGCTACTGCTAATGCTATTTCATACTGTAATGCCAAACCGATATTTGTGGATGTAGATAGAGATACATTGGGGCTATCGCCTATGAAACTAAAAGAGTTTTTGGAAGAGTCTACATTTATCAATAGAGATGGTGAGTGTATTAATAAAAAAACCAATAAGGTTATAAGAGCTTGTGTTCCTATGCATACCTTTGGACATGCTTGTAGGATAGAGGAGATAGTCTCTATTTGTGATGAGTATAACATATCTGTAGTTGAAGATTCAGCAGAGAGTTTAGGCTCTTACTATAGGGGTAAACATACAGGCTCTTTTGGAAAGGTTGGAATTTTCTCTTTTAATGGGAATAAGATTATTACTACTGGTGGAGGTGGAATGATTGTAACTGATGATGAGGAGTTAGCAAAACGAGCCAAGCATATTACAACCACAGCCAAAGTAGCACACCCTTATGAGTATGTTCATGATGAGATTGGCTATAACTATAGATTAACTAATTTAGCTGCTGCTCTTGGTGTGGCACAGATGGAGAATTTGACAACTTTTATTGGCAAACAACGAGAGTTGGCTCATAAATATCAAGAGTTTTTTAAAGATTTAGATTTAGAGTTTATTGAAGAGCCAAAAGAGTCAACTTCAAACTATTGGTTAAATGCTCTGATATTAGAGAATAGAGAAAAAAGAGATGATTTTTTAAAATATACTAGAGATAATAGGGTTATGACACGACCTATTTGGAGATTGATGAGTAAGTTAGATATGTTCAAAGATGCACAGTGTGGAGACCTATCTACAGCCGAATGGTTAGAGGATAGAGTTGTAAATATCACTAGTAGTATTATTTAATAAAATAGGATTTGAAAAATGAAAAGTGATATTTTTATAGCAGGAACAGGTGGAATGGCAATAGACTTAACAGAGTTTATTGAAGATAATAATAGAATTAAAGAGAGATTAAATATATTAGGCTATTTTGATATAGACGATAAAGAGTATAATATTTATGATTATGAGGCTCCATTTTTGGGGAATGAGAGAGAGTTTGATTTACCAAGTAGTAGTCAAGTTATATTAGCTGTAGCTAATGGGAGATTGAGAGCTAAACTTTTTGATTTTTTTAAATCCAAAAATGCTACTTTCCCTTCATTTGTACATCATAGTTGTTTCCTCTCTCGGCGTTCTGATATATCAGAAGGGGCTATATTGTGTCCATTTGTAACTATAACATCAAATGCTAAGATAGGAGTAGGTTTTCATGCTCATATATATAGCTATGTGGCACATGATTGTGTGATTGGTGATTTTGTTACATTTGCACCTGCTGTAAAATGTAATGGAAATGTTGAGATTGGGGACAATGTATATGTGGGAACAGGAGCTATCATAAAACAGGGTAGACATGGAAGAGCATTGAAGATTGGAAAAAATGCAGTTATTGAAGCAGGAGCTTATGTTACTAGAGATGTACCAGAGGGTCAAACAGTGTTTGGAAATCCTGCTATAAAATTTACAAAAGATAATTATAAAAGAAGAAGTTAATGATAAAAAAAGTATTTATAATAGCTGAAGCTGGAGTAAACCATAATGGTTCTCTTGATTTGGCAAAAAAATTAATTGATGTAGCGTGTGAGTCGGGTGTGGATGCTGTTAAATTTCAAACATTTAAGACAGAAAATGTAATATCTAAAAGTGCAGAAAAAGCAGAGTATCAAAAAGTAACTACAGATAAAGATGAATCGCAGTTTGATATGATTAAAAAATTGGAATTAGATGTAGATGCTCACTATGAGCTTATTGACTATTGTAATAAAAAGGGGATTATGTTTTTATCAACTCCTTTTGACCACGAAAGTATAGAGTTATTGGATAGTTTGGGATTAGAGATATTTAAGATACCAAGTGGTGAAATTACTAATTTACCATATCTTAGACATATAGGTAGTCTAAAAAAGAGAGTAATACTATCAACAGGTATGGCTGATATTGGAGAGATAGAGGATGCTTTGGATGTATTAATCAAGGAGGGAACTCCAAAAGAGAATATTACTCTACTTCATGCTAATACTATGTATCCTACGCCAATGGAGGATGTAAATCTAAGAGCAATGGTTACTATTGGGAAAACTTTTGATATAGAGTATGGGTATAGTGACCACACTTTAGGTATTGAGGTTGATATAGCTTCTGTAGCTATGGGTGCATCTGTTATAGAGAAACATTTTACTCTTGATAAGGATATGGAGGGACCAGACCATAGAGCTTCTTTGGAACCTCATGAGTTGAACTCAATGGTTGCTTCAATAAGAAATATTGAGTTAGCATTAGGTTCATCAATAAAAAAAGCCTCACCTAGTGAGATTCCCAATATGGAAGTTGCAAGAAAATCTATTGTAGCTAGTCGTGATATAAAAATAGGAGAAGTCTTCTCTGAAAGTAACTTAACAGTAAAGAGACCAGCAACAGGTATGAATCCTATGAGGTGGGATGAGATTATTGGAAAAATCTCCCAAAAAGAGTATCTAAAGGATGAGTTAATATGAGTAATATAGTTTCTATTCACCAACCTAGTTACTTTCCTTGGTTGGGTCTACTTGACAAGATAAATAAGAGTGATATATATATATATATGGATAATGTGCAGTTAGCAGATAGAGCCTATCAGCATAGAAATATTTTTTTATCAAATCAGGGACGAGAGCATCTTTTGACTATTTCTATAGATAAAAAGGGTTATAGACATAAGAGTATTAGTGAGATTTTTATAAAAAATGGCGATTGGAGGAGGAAGCATCTAAGTTTTTTTGAGTCTAATTATAAAAAACATCCATATTTTGATGAGATATATGAGAAAATTCAACCAATTTATCAAAAAGAGTATGAGTATCTCAATGATTTTTTATTTGACTCTATGCAAATCTCTTTGGATATATTTAAGATAGATACTAAAATTATAAAGGCATCAACTCTCGATATAGATTCGAGTCTAAAAAAAGAGGATTTGATATTTGGGCTTTTGGATAAAGTGGGTGCAACAACATATCTATCGGGGGTAGGAGCAAAGTCCTATCAAGATGAAAAGCATTTTTTGGATAGAGGAATAGAGTTAGTATATCAAGAGATGAGTTTTTTGGACTATAATCAATATAAAAATAGGAACTTTATTAAGGGATTGTCCTCTTTAGATGTTGCTTTTAACTATGGCTTAGATGATTCTCGTGCTATATTAGGAGGTGAGTGATGAAAATATTAGCTTTAAGCTCTATTCGTTCAGATTATGACCTACTATCTCCATTATATAAGTTACTAGATAGAGATGATTCTATTGAGTTCAAGATTTTGGTATCAGGAGCGCATCTATCAAAAGAGTTTGGTTATACTAAACAGTTTATAGAACAAGATGGATTTGATATTTTGTTGGGGATTGAGACTCTAATAAACTCTGATAGTTTAAGTTCAAGATTAAAAACTGCTAGTATTTTTTTGCAAAATAGTATAGATGTTGTAGCTAATTATAATCCTGATATTATTTTGTATGCAGGAGATAGAGAGGATGTGATTATTGGTGGGCTTTTGGGAATTTATCTTAATATTCCAACTATTCATTTTTATGGAGGAGACCATGAGAGTGATGGGCATCAAGATACATATATTAGACATGCTACTTCAAAACTATCTTCACTTCATTTTGTCTCTAGTGAAAATCATAAAAAGAGATTAATAGCTATGGGTGAAAAACCAAGTAGTATATATAGTATTGGTAGTATTAGTTTGGATAAATTTAATGATTTTGAGAGTAAAAATATCCAAGAGTATTTTAAACGAGATGATTTAAAAAAATTTGCTCTTGTTATATATCATCCACTTCAAGATGAGAATCCAAGGATAACATTTCAAAATATATTATCTGTATTGGAAGAGAAAGATATAATGGCGATTGTCAGTTATCCCAATAGTGACCCCGGTTATTTGGAGATAAATAGTGTGATTGAGGAGTATAGTGGAAGTAGTAGATTTATCTTTTATAGAAATCTCGAAAGAGATATATTTCTATCTATATTTTCTAATTGTGAATTTATGATAGGAAACTCCTCAGCAGGGATTCATGAGGCTGCTACAATTAACAAAGCTGTTATTAATGTAGGTTTGAGACAGAGAGATAGAGATTCATCTGAAAATGTAATATTTTGTGGAACTGAAAAGAGTAGTATTAGTCAAAGTATTGATAGAGTAAATAGTGTAGAGTTTCAAGAAAAAATATCAAAATTAGATAATATATATGGGGATGGGAATAGTGCTAAAAGAGCCTATTCTTTGATAAAAACTATAGCTGTACGAGAGTTTATTCCTAAAGTTTATGATGCTTTGAGGGGTCAATAATGGGAAAAATATTGATAGTCTCTGTTCATCCTGATGATGAGACACTTGGTTGTGGGGGAACTCTACTAAAGCACAAAGCCCAAGGTGATGAGATATATTGGTTGATATGTACTGGTATAAATGAGGAGAATAGTTATTATTCAAAGCGAGAGATTGAGATTGATGAGGTCGCTAAAGCTTATAGTTTTGATGGAGTTCATAATCTACGACTAAAGACAATGCAGGTTGATGAGTATAGTATGAGTGAATTGATATTAAAAATCTCTAAAGTTATTAATATTGTAAAACCTACAACTATATATCTTCCATTTAAAGGGGATGTTCATAGTGACCATCGTAAGATATTTGAAGCCTCATATAGTTGTACAAAATCGTTTAGATACCCATTTATCAAAAAGATTTATATGATGGAGGTACTTAGTGAGACGGAGTTTGCACCAAGTACCAAAGAGGATAGTTTTGTTCCCAATAGCTTCGTTGATATAGGTGAGTTTTTGGAGAAGAAGATAGATATTATGAAAATCTTTGAGAGTGAAATTGGAGAGCATCCTTTTCCTAGAAGTGAGAGAGGTCTAAGAGCATTAGCAACTATAAGAGGTGCAACGGCAGGATGTGAATATGCAGAGAGTTTTATACTTCTAAAGGAGATAGGATGAAAAATTATAGAAAAATATTATTGAAACCAACCTCAACCATAAGAGAAGCTTTGCAAATTATAGATAGTGGTGCTATGAGAATAGCTTTAGTTATAGATAGTGAAGAGAAACTTATCGGAACGCTTACAGATGGAGATATAAGAAGGGGACTTCTAAATAATCTTAAGTTATCAGACAGTATAGAGAGTGTTATCTTTACAACACCAACAGTTTGTAATGTTTCTGATAGCAAAGAGAAGATTTTAGAGATAGCTTTAGCCAAAAATATATATCAGATACCAATAGTAGATGATAGTGGTAGATTAGTAGGTATAAAAGAGATTGATGTACTTTTGAAGCCTGAGGGAAAAAGTAATAGAGTAGTATTGATGGTAGGAGGATTGGGGACTAGATTGAGACCATTGACCAATCATACTCCTAAACCTATGTTAAAAGTAGGGGGTAAACCTATACTTGAGACTATTATACTCAATTTCAAAAAGTATGGATTTGTGAATATTATCCTAAGTGTAAGTTATAAATCAGAGATTATTGAGAAATATTTTGGGGATGGTTCAAATTTCGGAGTCAATATAGAGTATATTCATGAAGATAAACGGATGGGAACAGCTGGTGCGTTATGTTTTATGAGAGAGAAGTTAACAGAGCCATTTTTTGTGATGAATGGTGATTTGTTGACCAATTTGAATTTTGAGTATATGATGAAATATCATATTGATAATGACTCTATAGCAACAATGGGGGTAAGAGAGTATGATTTCAAAGTACCTTATGGAGTTGTTAATGTAGATGGAAAAGATATAGTTAGTATCGAAGAGAAGCCTATACACCGTTTTTTTGTAAGTGGAGGAGTTTATATATTAGATACTAAAGTTTTGGAGTTTATCCCTAATAATGAGTATTATGATATGCCTACCCTTTTTGAGAAGATTATAGATAAAAATATGAAAACAGTCTCATTTCCTATTAGAGAGTATTGGCTTGATATTGGTAGACTCGAAGAGTTCAAAAAGGCTAATGATGAGTATCATGAGGTATTTTGATGTATAAAAATAGAACTTTTTTAGCTATTATTCCTGCACGAGGTGGAAGTAAAAGGTTACCTAGAAAAAATCTGTTGGATTTAAATGGTAAACCACTTATAGCTTATAGTATAGAGGTTGGGCTAGATAGTAGATATATTGACAAGGTAGTTGTTACTAGTGATGATAGAGAGATATTGGATATTTCTAATCAATTTGGAGCAGATACGATTAAAAGACCTGATTTTTTGGCTACAGATACTGCTACTACTTTTGATACTATAAAACATGCTATTGAAAATATGGATAGATATGATTATGTTGTATTGCTTCAACCCACATCACCACTAAGAGTTGTAGAGGATATAGATAATGCCATAGAGATGCTTGATAAAAAAGATGCAGATGCTATTGTGAGTGTATGTGAGATGGAACACTCCCCTTTGTGGTCAAATAGTTTGGATAGTACTCTATCTATGGAGGGATTTTTAAGAGATGAGGTTTTAAATCGACGGAGTCAAGATTTAGAGACCTACTATAGATTAAATGGTGCTATTTATATTTGTCGGACAGATAGACTCTTAAAAGAGAAGAGTTTTTTTTTAAAGGATAAGATATTTGCATATATAATGACTAGAGAGAGGTCTATTGATATTGATGAGGAGATAGATTTTAAGATAGCGTCTGTTTTTCAGAGGGCATTAGATGAGTAGATATAACCTATTTATAGTTGCTGGACCACTACATCTAATGAATGCGATAGAGGCTATTCATCATTTTGAAACTCAAAATAATATACTATTAATTCTTTATACTGATAATAAAAAGCAGTTAAATCAGATGGAGAGATTATTAGATTTTGCTGATTGGGATTCTATTAGTTATCTCTCTTTACCTCAAAAAGCTACGGATAAGATTTTTTTTGCAAGATATGTTCACAACAAATTTGCTGATATTTCCAAAAGAGAGATTGATAAAATATTTGTGGGAGAGTATCGAAGTGACCATGTAAATCATATTGTGAACTATTTTAATGATAAGGATATATATCTTCTTGATGATGGATTAGCACAGATAGATTATCACAAAGAGATGAGCTATCAACCTTATAAGGTTAAGATTAGAAGAGTTATTTATAAGATGCTCAGTTATAAGCTAAGTCCAATTAAATATACTTTTTTTACTATATTTGATATTAAGAATGAGAGAGTAATAAAAAATGAGTATAGTTTTTTTAAAAAGTATATCAACAAAAAAGATAGAGAAGATTTGGTATATTTTATAGGACAGCCACTTATAGAGTTAGGCGTTGTAAGTGAAGAGAGTTATAAAAAAGAGTTTGCCAAGATTATACGATTTTATAAAAACAAGAAGTTAATATATATTACACATAGAAGAGAGGATGAGTCAAAGGTAAAAAGAATCTCAAAAGAGCTTGGTTTTGAGTATAAAGAGTTTGATAATCTTATTGAACTAGAGATGATTAATGCAAAAGTCGTGCCTTCTGATTTTGCAACATTTTTTTCTACGGCAATTGTAACACTCCCTTCATTTATTAAAGGTTCTATCTATCGTGTATTTAAGATGGATGATAAGTTTATTAATAAGAAATTTATAGAGAATATATCAGAGTCTTACTTGGAATTTGAAAAAATGGGTTTAAAGATGGAACTATTATGAACTTTTTTAAATCGCTTTCTATTTATACTACGACCTCTATATTAAATTCGGCTATTCCATTTCTTCTTTTACCTATACTTACTAACTATTTAACAGTAGAGGAGTATGGATTATTGGCGATTATTCAGATATTTATTATCTTTACAATGCCTTTTGTCTCTATAAATATTCACTCAACACTACAATTAGAGTATTATCATCTTGACAAAGATTCATTTGCTAAGTGGGTAAGTTCTGTTTTGGTTATTCCTCTAGTGACTATTTTATTTGTATTTTTGATTTTTATTATATTTGAGTCATCTCTTCATAGTTTTATTGATATATCACTGCTTTGGATGTTGATAATCCCTCTGATAGCTTTTATGCAGATAGTTCCTCAAACTATTTTATCAATTTACAAGATAAGTGAACGAGCTATTGATTATGCGAAGTATCAACTCGCTTTAACAACTTTTAATTTAGTTTTGACAATAGGTTTAGTAGTGCTACTTGAGTTAAATTGGGAGGGCAGAGTTATTGCTATTCTATTTACCTATATACTTTTTACAATTTTGGGATTATATCTACTAGTTAAGATGAATCTTATTGTATTGCAGATAGAGTGGCAATATATTCAAAAAGCTCTCTCTTTGGGTACTCCTTTGATTATTCATGTCGTAAGTGGTGCGTTGTTTATGATGTCTGACCGTCTCTTTATCTCTTATTATTTGGGAAATGAGGAGTTGGGTGTATATGCAGTTGGCGCACAGGTAGCAATGATTGCTATGATTGTTCAGCAATCATTCAATCAAGCTTGGGTTCCTTATCTTTTCAAAAATTTAAAGATAGGATTGTTAGGGAATAAGATAAAGATTATAAAGATTTCCTATATGGCTATACTTTTTTTCATGATATTGCCGTTTTTTATTGAGCTTATCAATCCACTTTTTTTCAAGTTTTTTATAGATGAGAAGTTTATAGACTCTATGCAGTATGTTTTTTGGATTGCATTAGGTTATAGTCTATTGGGTATGTATAAGGTTGTAACTAACTATATTTTTTATGAAAAGAGAGTTAAGCTTCTCTCAGCCATGACTTTTTTTAGTTTGATTATTAATTTAATCTTGAACTATATTTTGATTCATAAATATGGAGCTATTGGTGTTGCTTATGGGACAGCTATTACAGTAGCTATATTCTTTATAATAGCATTTATTGTAGCTAATCATGTACATAAAATGCCTTGGTTGTTTTTTTTAAATCAAAAAAAGGATTGAATATGAAGATATTATATATTCAACATGTCTCTGTGTTGGGTGGTTCATCACGAAGTCTGTATGAACTTATAAGTAATTTGCCCAATAGTGTAGAGCCTACAGTATTATGCCCAAAAGGAGAATTTAGTGATTTTTTGGAAGCCAAGGGAATATCAACTATTTATGTAAGAGGAGTACCACAATTTGATAATACTAGAATAGGATTTTATAGAAAATTTAGATGGTTGATTTTATTGAGAGAGATGTACTATTTACCTTTTTTTATCAAGGTAATGAATAGGTGTAAAAAAGAGAATTTCGATATTGTCCATGTTAATGAGATAACACAGATATTTAGTATAATTTTTGGAAAAAAAATCTCTTTGGGAGTTGTTTCTAATGTTAGGTCTGTACAGAGAAAATCGGATTCTTGGAGAAATTATATTATTGAAAAAATAATTAGTAGATATGTTGATATGCTTATACCTATTGATGAGACAGTAAAAGCATCTCTACCAAGTGGTGTTATTAGTACAGTAGTACATAATGGGATTACTCTTGATAATATTAAATTGAATAAACAGAGCAAGAAGTTTACTGTTGGAATTGTATCGAATTTTCAGAGATACAAAGGAATATTAGAGTTTATTGATGCGGCAAATATCTGTATAAATGAGAATAAATTAGATATAAATTTTGTTGTTTATGGTGCTTCATATAATAAAATTAAACATGGTATCAAGGATAAATTATTGCAAATTTTAGGTTTTCGTGAGAATCTTGATGAGATGATAGAAAATAAGATTAAAAAATATAATCTTGGTTCAAATTTTGAATTAAAAGGATATGTTGCTAATCATAATAATATATATAATTTTATAGATATTTTGGTATTTCCTTCTCATTTAAATGCTGTAGGAAGACCTGTTTTTGAGGCGGCATTTTATAAAGTACCGAGTATTGTCGCTATAAAAAATCCTCTAAAGGATACTATGATAGATAATGTAACTGGTCTAGTCATTAAAGAAAAAGATAAATATGATTTGGCTGATAAAATTTTATATTTTTATTCAAATCCTAGCAAATTAAAGATGATGGGTTTAAATGCGTTTAAAAATGCTAATAAAAATTTTAATAGTCAAATAAACAGTCTTAAAGTTTTTGATATATATCAAAATATTATAAAAAAATCTTAGAGGTAGAATTTATGAAATATATACGAAAGATATTAAAATATTTTTATACTTATAGAGTAAAAACGAGAGTTGGTAGTTATATAGAACCACTTTATGTTAATGGCTATACTGTAGTAACTAAAAAGACATTTTTAGGTAAAAATGTTAATTTTAATGGAATGGAGATAGGTGGTTGTGGAGTGGTAAAGATAGGGGATAATTTTCATTCAGGAAAAGAGTGTTCCATTATTACACAAAATCATAACTATGAAGGAGAGACAATTCCTTATGATACCACTTATATATGCAAAGATGTGACTATTGAAGATAATGTTTGGTTAGGTAATCGTGTGATAGTTCTAGGTGGTGTAACTATTGGAGAGGGGGCTATTGTTCAAGCAGGAAGTGTGGTAGTCAAAGATGTTCCTAAGTATGCGATAGTAGGAGGAGCTCCTGCTAAACAGTTTAGTCAAAGAGATATAAAACACTACAAGGTGCTTAAGGAGCAAGAGAGGTTTCATTGATGAGTAGTACAACGAATTCTGTGGATGAAAATCATAAGTTAAATAGGGTATTTTCATATATGGTTGTATATTATTGGATTTTAGTCTATATAAAGACACCTAGTTATATTATGATAACACTGCCTATATCGCTCTTTATTGTATATGGGCTTCTTCATGTAAAAAAATCTATGGTCTCTAATGAGACATATTGGGTATTGCTGTTTCTATTTTTTTCAGGTCTATTGAGTTTAATTCGTTTTGATTTCAAGACACTGATTGCTCTTATGTTATTTATTTTAATGATTTTTATTGTTAATAATTTTAGGTTAAGAGTGAGTTTAGGATTAATAAATACTCTTTTTTTATTATCTGTATTTGCTTCGGTTCCTTTATATTATAGTGGTTATAGTTATTATGGTTTTTTACCTGGGCAGGGGGGATTTAGTTATGATGAATTTCTATCAGGTAGAGTATCAATGTTTCCAAATGTTACAGTAAGTATCTATTTTTCATTTATAATTTTTTTATTGAACTATTTTTTTAATCCAAATGGTTATAAAAAAGCTATATTCTTTATTTTAAGTCTATATTTTATCTATTTTGGTATCTCTCGAACAGTTATTATGGTGTTATTATTTGTACTATTTTTCTCTTTTATACTTAAGATATATCCCTTGAGAAAGAATTGGTTTTATCAAATTATCCTACCTACACTTCTAATTGGACTACCTATACTTTTGGTAATTTTTATTGAGGATATAATATATTTTTTATTGAATTTAAATAATGAGTTTATATCAAAATATTTTTTTAGAGGGTATAGCACTATAGATGAAATTTTGACAGATATAGCTAGAGTAAATATATGGTCTGAACATATTAGGCTATTTACAGAGCATCCATGGGGGCTTAGTATTCCTCAGATAGAGTCTTTGGTTGACCCAAGTTTGAATCTTAGTGATGGTGGTGGTAGTGAATCATTTTTGACTAGAATTTTAGTTCGTTTTGGATTTGGTGCATTTTTTTTCTATTTTTTTATATTTTCGCTATTAAATCGTGCTATGGAAGAGAAGAATAGATATTTATATATATATACATATATATTTATTTTTATAGGGGTGACTTATGGAAGTTTTTTTGCGGCATATAATCTGCTTTTTTTGATTTTCATCAGTTCTATAAATAATCAAATTTTAAAGGATAATTGATGAAACGACTATTAATAATTACTAGGTGGTATTTACCTGCTACTAAATCGGGGGGAACAGTTCGTTCTATTGTGGGATTGGTCAATGGTTTAAAGGATGATTTTAAAATTACAATTTTAACATCAAATAGAGATTTGGGTGCTACAGAACCCTATAAAGATATTGAATTTGATACTTTTTTGTCAAAAAATGGTATATCTATTGTTTATCTATCTAAATTAAGTCTATTTAATATCTATAAATATATGAAATCGGCAGAGTATGATATAGTATATATCAATAGTTTCTTTGATATAATGACTCAATCTATAATGCTTTTAAAGTCTTTTAAACTTATTGATAAGAGAATAGTGTTAGCTCCTAGAGGAGAGTTGGCCAATGGAGCATTATCTATCAAAGCTACAAAAAAGAAGATTTATCTTATTTTATATAAACTATTTAATCTATCTAAAAATATTATTTTTCACTCTACTAGCAAAGAGGATTCTGTAGATATACAAAATATGTTTCCCTCTAATAGAATAGAATTAATCCAAAATATAAAAGAGAGAAGTCAAGAGAGCTATATTTTACCTCATAAAGAGATAAATAACTTAAAGATAGTCTTTATATCAAGAATTGTACCTGTTAAAAATCTTCTCTATGGGCTTGAAATTTTTCAAAAAAATAGGATTGATGGAACTATTATTTTTGATATTTATGGTCCAAATGAGGATGAAAACTACTGGCATGAGTGTAAAAAAGTGATTGAGAAGTTGCCTGATAATATTAAAGTCTCATATAAAGGTTTTGTTAATCCCGATATAATAGATAAAACTCTATCTAATTATCATCTCTTTTTTCTACCAACCAAAGGGGAGAATTTTGGACATGCTATAGTTGAGGCGATGCAGGTTGGACTTATTCCATTGATAAGTGACAAGACACCTTGGACTAATTTGGAGAGTATAGATGTAGGTTTTAGTTTAAAACTCAAAGAGCCAGATGCTTTTTGGGAATCTATTAAAAAGGTTTTACTTTTTGATAACAGTGAATTTTTGCAGTGGTCAGAAAATGTAAAAAAGTATATCTCAAAAAAAGTAAATAGAGATAAAACTATAGAAGAGTATAGAGATTTTTTTATAAAATTAACAGATAAAAGTATATAGATTTACTTTTCAAAGGTGAAAATGTGAGACAAATAGTAAAAATTATTTTAATATTTTTGAGTTTAGTTGCCTCTCTCAATGCAAAGGATATGCCTATAGATATTACTCTCTTTGGAGCAGTTCCTAATGATGAGATTGATGATACAGAAGCTATAAAAAAAGCATTGGCTATAAATGGTAGTATCACTATGCCAACAGGGATATATAATGTAAAAGAGTTGGTTAGAATAGGAAAAACTATAATACATGGAAACAACTCAACATTTATAAGTCAATTAGATACCACAGATAGTGGAAGAAGTTCAAAAAATATTATGACACTAAGTGGTAATAGAATAGAGATAAAAAATCTACTTTTGGATGGGGCATATACCAATGGAAATGCACAAGAGGGGGATAATGTATCATCTTTGCTTCATATATATGACTCTAAAAATATACTTTTGGAGGGAGTAGATACTATTAATCATGTCTCTAATTGGTGGAGTAGTGATAGATTTAATTTTTCTCTACTCAATAGGAATCACTCAATGGATATGTATCATGTTGTATATATAGGTTTCTCTAATCATGTAACTATTAAAAATATGAGACAGAGAGGAAATATAAAAACAGAGGGTTTGATGATTTATGAGTCAGATAATATAGATATAGAGAATTTTAAATCATCACAATCGCCTAATATATGGACATCTCTACATATTGTTGCATCGGATAATATAAAAATGAATCATATATATGTAGATGATGGAGTACCAAATCAAGGTGGAAGTTCTGTAAATTTTATTGCTAATTATCATTTTAATCTAAAAAATATAGAGACACGCAATAAGCAGGGGTTTGATATATCTAATGAGATTCGAGTAAAAGGAGTTAGAGGTAGAGTAACTAGAGATACCTCTTTTGGTACTTTTGAAGATTGTCATTTTGAGGGACAGAGAGCTTTTTATGCCTATCCCACTATTGAAAAAAATAGAGGACTACTATTTAAAAATACAAAATTTATACCAACAAAAGAGGGAAAAGCTACTTGGGGGATTCGAGTAGAGAGAGGAGGAGATATTCGTTTTGATAGTTGCACTTTTGGAAATAAAAGATTTAAAACCTATGGAATGATTATGGGAGATTGTGAGAAGATAGTAGTTCAAAATTGTGAATTTATTAATCCATCTACTGGTATATATATTTATGGGAAAAAATTTGGAAAAATCTATATTGAAAATAATATTTTTAATGGATATAAATACTCACCATTAAATTTTTATTGGAAAAAAGAGGGAGTTTTGGAAGAGTTGAAATTTAAGGATAATAGAGTAAAAGGAGAGTTAATAAATAGTAAAACATATAATATAACAGGAAAATTCATAATAAAAAATATTTTATAATGTATATTAATTAAGATGATAATATAATATTTTTTTTTAAAAATAAAAATTTTTCTTTAAGTATAAAAGTAATATACTCCCATTATAATAAATAGGGAGTATCTTTATGAAACAAAAAATAACGCTAATTGTTGCAGTGCTTTTCTCAGTCAATCTTATGGCAGATGAAACGCCAGAAGCACCTATAAATATAGGTGCATATAACTTTACGGATACATCAGTTCGTTTAAGTTTCAAGGATTTATCTGATAATGAGGATGGATTTAGAGTATACTATGATAATAGTATAATTGCAGAGGTTGATGCCAAAGAGGGGACAGGAGAGTATAACTATATAGATTTAACTGATTTGGAATCATGTAAATTATATACTATAGAGTTGGTTTCTTATAATAGTAGTGGGGAGTCAGCTCCTTTGAGTAAAAGTTTTAGAACTATAGGGTGTGATTCTGCCAAAGAGAGTTCTCCTGCAACACCTACAAATATAGGTGCGTATAATTTTACAGCTACAGGTGCTCGTTTAAGCTTCAAGGATTTATCTGATAATGAAGATGGATTTAGAGTATATTATGATAATAGTATAATTGCAGAGATAGGTGCAAAAGAGGGTACAGGAGAGTATAGCTATATAAACCTGACTAACTTAGAGTCTTGTAAATTGTATACAGTAGATTTGGTCTCATATAATAGTGTGGGGAATTCTCTTCCTATAACAAAAAGTTTTAGGACTTTGGGATGTAGTTCTAATGAAGATAAAAATGTAGCGCCAACAGTCGATGCAGGGGCAGACATAAATGTAACTTTAGGTAACAGTATAACTATTACAGGTAGTGGTTCTGATAGTGACGGAACTATAGTCTCTTATGAGTGGAAGATAGAGGATAGAGTTCTTTCTAATGATGCTAAGTTTGATTATACTCCAGATACCAAAGGTGTTGATATATTAACTTTGACTGTGACAGATGATGATGGGGCTAAAGCTAGTGATAGTATGAAGGTCTATGTAGCAGAGAGTAGAGATGAGGATAGTAACGATACGGCAGTAGATATAACAAAATATGGAGCTACTCCTGATGATGATACAGATGACACAGAAGCAATTAAAAAAGCACTCTCTGTATCGGGTAGTATAACTATGCCAACAGGTGTATATATTGTGAAAGGGTTAACAAGAGTTGGGAAAACATTGATAGATGGAAATGGCTCAACATTTAAGAGTATACGAACAGATGCAGGAACTTCTGCTAATATATTGACCTTAAAAACAGAAGATGACACTGATAGAATATGGATAAAAGATTTAAAATTAGATGGAGATTGTCCTACCCAATATCCGCGAGTTGGTGAACATGTAGCTTCTCTCTTGCATATATATGATTCAAAAAATATTTTATTAGAGGGAATGAAAGTAGTAGATTTCTCGTCACAATATCATAGTTATGATTTGGATGCAGGAGATGAACCAGAACATCTTCAAATAAATAACGACCACTCTTTAGATATGCCTTATTCGATTTTTATAACATTTTCCAGAAATATTGCTATTAAAAATATGGAACAGAAAAATATAAAAATAGAGGGTCCACTTGTTTATGAATCAGATGATATTCTTATAGAGGATTTTAAATCAGCTGATTCTGTGAATATTTGGACTGCTTTGCATGTTGTTGCTTCTGATAATATATTAATGAATCGAGTAGATATATCAGATGGATTAGTAAATAGTACAGGGAGTTCAGTAAACTTTTTTGCTAATCACCATTTTACTGTATCCAATACAAATACGATTCATAAAAATGGATTTGATATATCTAATGAGGTAGTAGGTGTTCCTAGTGGGAGAGTTACAAGAGATACCTCTTATGGAACTTTTATAAATTGTAGATTTGAAGGGTATCATCCTGTTCAAGGTTATCCAACTAAAAATATACATGAGGATTTGAAGTTTATAAATACACAATTTATATCATCAAGAGTAGAGAAGGGAGCTTATGGAGTAAGACTTCAAAAGGCTGGAGAGGTTCTATTTGATAACTGTATATTTGGTAATGATGATGTTCCTTCTAGATTTAATATGATTATGGGTGATACTAAAAAGCTTACTATTAAAAACTCTAAATTTATAAATACTCAGTATGATGAGCCTTTGGCTGCTGGTATATATATATTGGGGGGAGAGTATGGTGATATTAATGTAACAGGAAACTCTTTTGCTGGGGTAAACTACTCTCCTGTGCTGTTTATTAAGAATGATTCTAAAGAGTATGGTTCTTCGGGAGTAGTTAATGAGTTTAGATTTCTCGATAATAGATTTGAGGATGAGGATGAGTTTGAGTATGGTGTTCCATATAAAAACTTTGATTTAACAATAAATAAGATAGTTGATTGATTTGATTACTCCATCAAATGATGGAGTAATTCTATATAATAAAATTTTATGGTTGAGTTCTAAATCTACCGTTGTTTGTACTATTAGGAGTCGTTGTTGGTGATTCACAGCTACTATTAAATGCAGAGACTTTAACTTTGTATAGAGTGTCTGGAGTTAAACCAGCTATATTTGCATATTGGTATTTTCCAACACCACTTACCGAAGGTACAACAATTGTATCAATTAATACATCAGTATTATATTCGTAAACATAGACTTTGAATCCATTTTCGTTATCTGAATTATCTACAAAAGAGACTCTTGCACTTGTACTAGTTACATTATATGTTCCTACATATTCTCCTGGAGTTAGAGGGCAGGTGTCATTTTTTGTTCTAAATCTACCATTTGTAGTACTAGATGGTGTAGTTCTCTTCGACTCTCCACATCCATTATATGCTGCAACTTTTACTTTATATAGAGTATTTGCGTCTAGTCCAGTTATATCTGTATATTGATTACTACTTGTACCTGCAACAGCATCCATAGATATTGTATCTACGAGGGCATCAGTATTATAGTTATATACATATGCTTTGAATCCATCTTCATCATCAGAGTTGTCTTTAAATGAGATTCTAGCACTTGAGTTTGTTATATTCCATACACCTACATACTCGCCAGGCATTTCAGGTCTACATGTATCTTCTGTTCTAAATCTACCACCTTTTTCACTAGATGGGTCTGTTGTTGCTGACTCTCCATCACTATTGAAGGCAGAGACTTTAACTTGATAAAAGCTATTTGGATTAAGATTTGTTAAATCTGTGTATTGGTATTGGGAACCATTATCATTTTTAGGTACAGTAATCGGGTTAGGTGTTATACTTGAGTCTAAGATACCGTTTGTGTTGTCATAAATATATACTTTAAACCCATCTTCATCGGAAGCGTTATCTATATATGATATTCTTGCTGAGGTTTCTGTTATATTGTATACCCCTACATATGGACCAGGTGTGCTAGGAACAGCAGCTATAGATACTCCTGATGTTAATAATAACGATAATCCTGTGACTGTTATTATGTTTCTTTTTGTTGTTTTTTTTTGAATTGACATGATGTTTCCTTTTTTTACTATATTTACAATTATTAAACAAAAAAATTGTAAAAGATATTTGTTGTTACAAAATATATTGTAACAGCAACATTATATCACATTTTAATTAATATTAATATTATAAAATATTTAATAATATTAATATTGTAAAAAAATTTTTTTTAATAAAAATTATAACTTTTTTTATTAAGAAAAAACATTCTTTTTATGAAGAATCTGATATAATTTTAGAAACTTTGACATATAAAGGATAAATAAATAAAATGAGTAAATCGTATGTTGGTAATAGAAGTTCCAAGATTAAAAAGGTTTTAAAATATACATATATGTATGGAATATCTCGTACACATATTAAGGTCAAAGGGCATTATCATATGCAAAAAGAGTATGATAAATCTCCCCTTAGCGATAATTTGAGTAGTAAGGGTAAAAATATTGGTATTATTGGTTGTGGAAATCATGCCTTTACTGATATTGCATACTTTTTAAGGAAAAATAGAGGTGATATTATCGGGAGTAGTATGGATATAGATAAAAATAAAGCAATATCTCTATTTGAAGAGTATAAAGCTTATAAATATACTACTAATGTAGAGGATATTTTAGATGATGATAATATAGAGTTGGTTTATGTAGTATCTAATCATGCTACTCACACGCCATATGCCATCAAGGCTTTAAATAGTAAAAAAGATGTTTTTGTAGAGAAACCTATATCTATTAATATGGAGCAGTATAGAGATTTATTGAAGAGCGTTCGTGCAAGTAATAATACTATATATGTGGGTTATAATCGTCCCTTTAGTCCTGCTATTGATACTATTAAATCCTATATAACTGATAGTTCTATCTCATTAAACTGTTTTATTATGGGACATAAACTTTCAGATGACCATTGGTATAGAAAATCAACTGAAGGGAGTAGGGTTGTTAGTAACCTAGGTCATTGGATAGATTTATCAATACATCTAATAATGGCAAAAGAGACTCTGCCTACTAAATTTGAGTTGACTTTAATATCAGCAAATAGTAAACATAAAGATGATGATTTTGTATTGACAATCAAAACAGATTTGGATGATTTAAGTGTTTTGACATTTTCAACTCGTTCAGACCCATTTGAGGGTGTTATGGAGAATATAAGTTTTCAAAATGAGAAGATTATTGCTCATATAGAGGATTTTAGAAAGTTGACTATTTGGGATGAGAATAAAAAGATAGTAAAAAGATTTGTTCCAAAAGATGCAGGTCATGAGAAGTCTGTTTTGCAACCTTTTGATGATGAAAAGCGAAATTGGAGAGAGATTGAGTGGTCAACATTTATTATGTTAAAAGTTGAAGAGATGATACAAAATGGTATTAAAGATATAAGCTTTGATATAGAAAAAGAGATAGATAATTTAATTAAATAGGAAAAAAATATATATGAAACAGTTGATACAGAGTTTTAAAACAGGTGAGTTAGGACTTTTTGATGTTCCTGCTCCAGTATGTCAAGCAAATGGTGCATTGATAGAGACAACAGTTAGTTTAGTAAGTGCAGGTACAGAGAAGATGTTAGTTGATTTTGCAAAAAAATCTATATTAGCAAAAGCAAAAGATAGACCGGATTTAGTCAAACAGACCATAGACAAGATGAAAAAAGAGGGGTTTAAGAATACTCTTGAGAAGGTATTTACTAAGCTTGATTCTCCTATCCCTCTAGGGTATAGCTGTGCAGGTAGAGTTATTGAGGTTGGAGAGAATCTAAGTGGGGTCAATATTGGCGATAGAGTTGCTTGTGGTGGAGCAGGATATGCTAACCATAGTGAGATAAACTATATACCCAAAAATCTGATGGTCAAGATTCCTGATGGAGTTGATGATGTTGATGCTTCATTTGTAACTGTAGGTGCTATTGCACTCCAATCTGTTCGTCAAACAGAGCCTAAATTAGGGGAGAGAATAGCCGTAATTGGGCTTGGTCTATTGGGACAGTTAGCTGTACAACTACTAAAAGCTAACGGTTGTAAGGTTATAGGGAGTGATGTTGACCCAGACAAGATGGAGTTGGCTAAAAAATTAGGTGTTGATGAGGTTGCTCACGCATCGGATATGATTAAAAAAGCCAATGAGTTCTCTAATGGACATGGTGTAGATGCTGTAATTATCGCTGCATCTACCTCTTCTAATCAACCCGTAATTGATGCAGCAGAGATTTCGAGAATGAGGGGAAGAGTAGTATTTCTAGGTATGGTTGGAATGGATATACCAAGAAATGAGTACTATAAAAAAGAGTTGGATTTAAGACTCTCTATGGCGTATGGTCCTGGACGGTATGACCCTGATTATGAGGAGAAGGGTGTTGATTATCCTTATGATTTAGTTAGATGGACAGAGCAGAGGAATTTTGAGGCATTTTTGGGTCTGATAGAGGAGGGCAAAGTTCGACCAAAAGAGCTTATTACTCATAGTTACGATTATGATGATGCTATGACGGCTTATGATTTGCTTGAGGGTAAAATCAAAGAGAAGTACTTGGGTATAGTTCTAAAGTACAAAGGTAAATTGAACCTAGATGAGCATAAGATAGTAAAAAGAAGTGATAAATCTATACGAACTGATAGGGTAAATGTTGGTTTAATTGGTGCAGGAAATTTTACAAAATCTGTTATCCTTCCAAATATAAAAAAGGTAGATGGGTATGAGCTTGTTGGTGTCTGTACAGCTACAGGTGTTAGTGCAGAGGGGACTGGTAAAAAATATGATTTTAAATATATTACTACTGATAGTAGTGAGATATTTAGTAACAGTGAGATAAATTCTGTTTTTGTTACAACCCAACACAATACTCATGCTGAGTTAGTTTTGAAATCTATAGAGTCCAAAAAACACTGTTTTGTCGAAAAACCACTATGTATATATGAGGAGGAGTTAGAGAGTATCAAAGAGGCTTATAGTGGAGAGTCAATAGTTCAAGTTGGATTTAATAGAAGATTCTCTCCAATGATTCAAAATATGAAAAAGTGTCTAAATGGTCAAATCTCTGTAAACTATAGAATTAATGCAGGAGTAATTCCCAAAGATGTATGGATTCAAGATAGAGAGATAGGTGGAGGTAGGATTATTGGTGAAGTTTGTCACTTTGTAGATACATGTAGCTTTTTGATAGGTAGTGAAGTTGTCTCTGTCTATGCCACAACTATACAGAAAAATGATAGCTCAATTCCTGATGAGGATAATGTTAATATTATTCTAAATTATCAAAATGGAAGTACAGCAACTATAGCCTATTATGCTTATGGTGATAGTAGTATGCCAAAAGAGTATATAGAGGTGTTTGGTAACGGTATAAGTATGAGGATGACTGACTTTAGAGAGTTGAGTATCTATGAGGGAGGAAAAGAGAAAAAAGAGAAAAATTCTAACCAAGATAAAGGTTTTGTTAATGAGTTTAAGGCTTTTAAAAAATCAATAGAGGATGGGACTCCTGCTATATCTTTTGAATCTATCTACAATACGACAGATAGTGTGTTTCAAATTCTCAACTCAATTAAACAAAGAAGAATAATTAAGGTTAATAAATATTAAAAATAATTTTTTTATGGTATAATACCTTACTGTTTTAACACTTTAATAAACTTATTATTTAAAACAGATAAGGAGATAAAAATGAAAATAAAATACCATATATTAGTACTATTTTTAATTACATTATTTAGTTATTCTAATGCTACTACTCCATGTAGTAATATAAATATAATAGGGTCTTTTGATTCTAGTCAACTATCTTTTGCATTTGGAGAGAGAGTGATTATATCACAAGATAAGACAAGAGCCTTTTTATCAGAGGGAGGGGCTGGTCTTCAGATTATAGATATTACGGACTTAACCAATCCCACACTTATTGGAAATTATGATGTAAATTATACTATAGGTGAGATAGTAAAAGAGGTTGTTCTCTCTAGTGAGGGGAATAAGATGTTTGTTGCTAGTAGTTCAGGTGGTCTAAAAGTAGTAGATATATCTAATCAGGCTAATCCAATTTTGCTTGGAGAGAATAATCTGACTAATGGTTTAGCTTTGGGAGTCGCTATTTCTAGTGATGACTCTATAGTCTATGTTGCTGATTATAGTGGTGGATTAAAAATTGTAGATGTATCTAATCCTATAAATCCTACAGTTGTTTCCGAACTTAACAGTAGTGTTATAGGTGTAGCTAAAAATGTCGTTATATCTGCTGATGGAACAAAAGCATTTGTATCAACCTCTTCTACTGGTCTCAGAGTTGTTAATATTTCTGACCCCTCTAATCCAATCCTATTAAGTGGATATAATACTAGTTATGCTCAACATGTAACTATTTCAAGCGATGAGACCAAAGCGTTTGTATCTGACTCAGACAAGGGTATAAAGATTTTAGATATTTCTGACCCTATGAATATAACTCTTGTATCTACTTTGGATATTAATGGTACAGCAATGCAAATATCTCTATCAGAAGATAATTCAAAAGCAGTTGTAGTTGATTTGAATAGAGGAGTTAAGGTTATTGATATTAGTGATATAGGCAATCCTACTATTTTAAACTCTTTTTCTACTAGACAAGCAAGAGGAGTTACTTTTTCTACTGATAATAATATTTTTGTAGCTGATGGACATGGAGGGTTAAAAGTATTAGAGTGTACACCAAGTTCTTCAACACCTCCAACTACACCGTCAACACCGTCAGTTATACCAACTACTACATCATATTCAACTAGGTCAACAACTACAACAATACCTACAATAGATGTGGCTCTTCGCCCAAATAGTGATACGCTTGATGATAGTGGAGAAATCTGTTTAGGAAATAGGGTGTGGGATGATATAAATAGAGACGGTATTCAAAATATTGATGAGCTTGGTGTAGAAGATGTAAAGGTAACACTCTATAGTGGTGATTGTATAACAGAGCTAAATACAACAAGAACAGATGTTTTAGGAGAGTATATTTTTAGAGGAGTTGTTAATGGAGATTATTGTATTGGATTTTCAGATTTTCCAATAGAGTATGAAAATTATATTGCAACTTTTAAAAATCAAGATAGTAATGATAGTAGAGATTCTGATGTTAATAGAGATACTAATAAAACTGATAGATTTACTATTAATAATGTAGATAATAACGAATGTAATAGTTCTTTTGATATGGGTATTTATATAAAGAGAGATTGTGAAGAACTTGTAGTTTATGATGATATATTTGATTCAAATAAAAATGATTCAATAACTGATATAGATGTTCTATCCAATGATATTCTCTCAAGTAATGGAGGAGAAATTATTAAATTTCTTCGTACTACTGATGGAGAAACCTTATGGAATGAGGGTGGGATAGTTCCTTCTAATATAGAGTTATTGGATGTTTTGGTAGTCGAAGGTGAAGGTGTATGGAGTGTAGAAGAGGGAGAAGTTAAGTTTTTGGCATATGATGAATTTGATGGGCAGACCCCTAGTATAGTTTATTATACTGTGCAGACTCCTAGTTGTGATGGAGTAGTAGATAGTGAGATAAGATTATCCAATGTAGCAGAGATTAAATTATCTTCACCTTGTAGTTGTCAAAAAGGATATAAAGACTCTGTTTCGTCTTTGAATAAGATTGGTGTAGTTGTTCTTATTATTTTAAGTACTATTTTGAGTTTATGGTTTATAATGCTAGAATTCAAAAAAGAGGAGTATCTCAATAGTGTTAGGTAACTATATTCGACTCTATAATACAGTAAAGTTTCTAAAATTCAGACAGATATATTTTAGGCTTTACTATTTAGGTCGAACTAAAATTAGAAAAATTACGGGTAGTACGATTTTATTTTCCAAAAAGTCAAAATCGGTCAATTTAGAATTACAAAGGAGTATTCATATTTCTGAGTCTTATTTTGAAGAGGGAGAGTTTAAATTTTTAAATCTTTCTACTAAATTTGGAGATATAGATTGTATAGATTGGAATTATGATAAACATGGTAAACTTTGGACTTACAACTTGACCTACTTTGATTTTTTATCTATGGATAGTGATATTGATAAAAAAGAATTAATAGAGTCATTTATTAAGAGTATCAAAGATATAAAGGATGGATTAGAGCCTTTTCCTATAAGTCTTAGAGGGATTAATTGGATTAAATATCTCTCTTATCAAAATATTAAAAATCAAAGGATAGATGATAGTCTCTATGCACAATATTATATATTGCTTGATAATTTAGAGTATCATCTATTGGGTAATCATCTTTTGGAGAATGGATTTTCTCTCCTTTTGGGGGCGTACTATTTTCAAGATGAGATTTTATATCTAAAAGCAAAAGAGATTCTATTGGAGCAATTGGATGAACAGATATTAGAGGATGGTGGACATTTTGAGTTAAGTCCAATGTATCATCAAATAATGCTTTTTAGGCTTCTTGATTCTATTAATCTTGTTCAAAATAATTTTTGGAAAGATAGAGAGTTATTAGATTTTTTAAGACTAAAAGCAGAGTTAATGTTGGGATGGTTACAAAATATAAGTTATAAAAATGGAGATATTCCACTATTTAATGATAGTGCAAAAGGTATTGCTCCTACGACAGTACAATTGATGAATTACTCCAAAGAGTTGAATTTAGATATTTCATCTATAAATTTATTAGATAGTGGTTATAGAAAAGTAACGAAAAGTAACTATGAGTGCATAGTTGATATAGGTCAAATAGGAGCAGAGTATATTCCTGGTCATGCACACTCTGATACTTTTAATTTTGAGCTTAGAATTAAAGACAAAGATTTTATTGTTGATACAGGTCTTAGTACATATGAGACCTGTGAGAGAAGAGATATTGAGAGGTCTACACTATCTCATAATACTGTAGAGGTTAATGGTCAGAATCAAAGTGAAGTTTGGGGTGGATTTAGAGTTGCTAATAGAGCTAAAATTATTGATATAAAGGAGGAAAATAGTTCTATTGAGGCTACTCATGATGGTTATATGCCTATTTTACACACAAGAAGATGGACTTTTGAAGAGAATAGAGTTGTTATAGTAGATAGATTGAGTGGAAAATCAAAGGGAGTTGCTAGGTTACATTTTCATCCTAATGTAACTAGAGAGGATATTTTGGCTCATTTATCTATTGATAGTGATAGTTTTGAGTTTGGAGAGTATCTCTACTCTCCAGAGTTTAATACTAAAACAACTGCTATAGTTGTTAGTATTAATTTTTTAGACTTTTTAGAAGTCACTATAGAGATATAATGTTTCTATGGTAGAGTTCTAAAATTTTTAATTTTTGCACTTGTTTCTCCTGCACTATTTCTTGATACGACTCTTAATGAATAGAGAGTATTAGGAGTTAGTCCAGATATATTTGCATATTGATACTCATTTGGGTATCTATCTCTAGATAGTGATGCCAAAGTTGAGTTGTCGTCATTGTTATATATTATAAATTCAAGTTCATTGTTTGAGTTATCCATAAAACTTACACGAGCAGAGGTATCTGTAATATTATATACTCCTACAGCAGACGGAGCTAGAGGAGCCTCTTCTGGAGCCATACATCCTGTTGTCATAAAACTTTTTTCTGTAGCTTCTGAGTCACCATTTTTATTGTATGCAACAACATTGGTAGTATAGAGTGTACAAGTAGAAAGACCTGTTATATCTATATATCTGTACTCATTTAGACCAGTAGTTGTAGCTGCATCTGATACCTTAGTTGCTAGTATTGAACCATCACGGTCATAAATTTTAAATCCTTGTTCATTGTTTGAATTGTCAAGAAGACTCATTCTAACAGAATGTTCAGTTGGACTATATGTTCCTACATTTGTAGGTTGTGCAGGTGTTGGTGGTGGAGCAATTGTTCTAAACCATTTAGTCAAAGGTGCAGACTCATGACCTTCACTATCATAAGCTACTATATTAACTCCATATAGAGTTGATGCTGATAATCCTGTTAGAGTAGCATATTGATAACTGCTATTTCCCTCTTTTGCGTCTACAGTAGCTATAACTCCTATATCATCAGGTGCAAATTGGTAGATTTTAAATCCACTCTCATTATTTTCTGTATCTTTAAAGCTTAATCTAGCGCTATTATGGGTAAATCCATATGCCCCTGGATTTATTGGTGATGATGGTACATCTGCTGTAGCATTTGTCGCTAATACTATACTTAATAATATAGTTCCTGAAATTAATTTACTTCTCATTGTAAATCCTTTTTTTTAATTATTTTTGTGAAAACCTTCTAATTCACTGGCGAATTATATAATAAAACAACTAATTTTCATATTTAAAATAAAACTATTTTACACAATTAATATTTTTGTAAGTTTATTAAAAACAAAAATTGACTTTTTTATTAATAAATATTTTATTATGTTAAAAGTTATAAAAATATCAATATAATAATACTATTTAAAAGAAAAATGGTGTAAAATTATTAAAAATATTCACAAGGGTTTTTATATTATGAAAGTATTATTTATAACAGATAATTTTCCACCAGAGGTTAATGCTCCAGCTACTAGAACTTATGAACATTGTCAAGAGTGGTTAAAGAACGGAGTAGACGTAACAGTTATAACTTGTAATCCAAATTTTCCAAATGGAAAGGTTTATAAAGGTTACAAAAATAGAGTTTATCAAAAAGAGATAGTAGATGGTATAGAGGTGATTAGAGTTTGGAGTTATATGACTTCAAACAAAGGTTTTATAAAAAGGGTAATTGACTATTTTTCTTTCTCTTTTATGGCGTTTTGGGTTGGTCTATTTCAAAAGTCGGATATAATTATTGCCACATCTCCACAGTTCTTTACAACATGGTCTGCTTGGGGTTTGAGCAAGATAAAAGGAAAACCTTGGATATTTGAGCTTCGTGATATTTGGCCAGAATCTATACGGAGTGTTGGGGCTATAAAACAAAATAAAATTTTAAATTTATTAGAAAAAATAGAATTGGCTCTTTATAGAGATACTAATAGAGTGATTGCTGTTACAGATTCTTTTAGAGAAAATTTAGTTTCTAGGGGAATTTCAAGAGATAAAATAGATGTTGTTACTAATGGCTCAAATATAGATTTTTTTAATTTAATAAACAAAAATCAAAAACTTATAAAAGAGTTAAATTTAGATAATAAATTTGTAGTAGGTTATATAGGCACACATGGAATGGCACATAGTTTAGATTTTATAATTAATAGTATATCTAAGATAGTTGATGACTCCATACACTTTTTATTTATAGGGGATGGAGCTATGAAAGAGACTATAGTTAAATTATCAGAGGATTTAAATCTTAAAAATATTACTTTCTTAGACCCAATTGCCAAGGAGAATGTACCTAAATATTTATCTATAGTAGATATATCTCTAGCTCCTTTAAAAAAATCAGATACATTTAAAAGTGTTATACCTTCCAAAATATTTGAGGCATCAGCTATGCAGAAGCCAACACTACTTGGTGTTGAAGGAGAGGCACAAAAAATTATAGAGAGATATGGTGCAGGAGTATGTTATGAGCCTGAGAATGAAAAAGATTTTATAGAAAAGTTATATCTTTTAAAAGAAGATACTCAATTATATAAATCTCTACAAAGAGGATGTACAGAGTTGGCTTCTGAATATGATAGAAAGAGATTGGCTAGAAAAATGTTAGATATTTTATATGATATAGAGAAGAGTGAATTTGTAGGGAGTAAGGCTAATAGAGTAGAATCTTTGATAAAATACAGTTAATTTTTTTATAAGGGTAAATTTATGGGTAAACATATATGTGAACTCTGTAGTTCAACAGATGATTTAAGAGATTATAAAGTAGAATCAAGAGATGAGACGATAGTTATCTGCTCTACTTGTGCATCATCAATTGATGAACCATCTAACAATGTAAATCACTGGCATTGTCTAAATGATAGTATGTGGAGTGAAAATAGTGCTGTTCAGGTTATGGCATATCGTATCTTTACAGCTCTAGGTTCACGAGACCAGCTAGATATGATGTATCTCGAACCTGATGTCGAAGAGTGGGCAAAAGAGGGGCTAAAAGACGATAGTGCAGAGCCTGTAAGAGATACTAATGGTACTATCTTGGAAGAGGGTGACTCTGTAACTATTATCAAAGATTTAGTAGTAAAGGGTGCAGGATTCACAGCCAAGCAGGGTACAACTGTCAAAAATATTCAAATGGTACAAAATGACCCAACACATATCCAAGGTCGTGTAAATGGTACGAAGATTTTTATTTTGACTAAGTTTTTGAAAAAATTATAATATTTTTTACCAATCTCGTTCCACCTGTCCTCAGGTGGAATGCGTACAAGAATTCAGGTATTATATTTTACCAAAATATAGCGTAAAGCCCCTAGCTTCAGCTATGGGGATAT